>JBDSZM010000118.1:0-9670 GCA_039925165.1 Burkholderiaceae bacterium | reverse complement strand
GGCCGTAGACCGCCCCTGACGGCCCGATTGCGCGCGCCAGCAGTTCAGTGGTGTAGCCGCCGCCGGCACTCACATCGAGCACCACCAGGCCCGGCCGCAGGCCGATGAAGGCGAGCATCTCGGCGGGCTTGCGGCGCAGGTCGTTCTGCCGGTCGGCCGCACTGCGGTCCGGGCTTGCGACGATCGCGGCGATGCGCTGGGATGACAAGGTATCGCCAGGATGGGCCACCGGCGGCGCCGCGCAACCCACCAGCACGGCGAGGCCGCCGGCGAGCAGGCTGCAGGGCCATGGCAGCAATGTCGGTCGATGCATGGAAGTACCTCGGTCGGCGGGACAGGACGCGAGTGTCACCTGAGCCGGCACACTATGCCTGTGCCGCGACCCGATCCCTGGTGGTGCGGCCACACCACCTCTGGAGGATGCGATGTCGCTGAACCATGTGCTGGCACGCGCGGTGTCGCTGGTGGGCGCGGGCGCGCTGCGCTGGCGCCGGCGACACGGCAGCCCGGCCACACCCGCGGTCGGCCTGGCGCCCGAGATCCCTGCCGGGCGACCGCAGGGCCGCATCCCGACCCTCAAGATGCCGACCGCGCAGGGCTGGGCGCCGGGACAGCTGCCGAGCGCCGCCACCGGGCTGCGGGTCAACGCCTACGCGTCAGGGTTGCAGCACCCGCGCTGGATCGAAGTGCTGACGAACGGCGACGTGACGGTGGCCGAGGCGGTGCAGTCGGGTGGCACGCCGCGATCGCTGATGGACCACGCGATGGCGGCCACCCTGCGCCGCGCCGCCGCGCTGGGCGTCAGCGCCAACCGCATCTCGCTGCTGCGCGATGCCGACGGCGACGGCACGGCCGAGCAGCGCCACACCTTGCTCGCGGACCTGAACCAGCCCTTCGGCATGGCGCTGATCGGCGACACCTATTACGTCGGCCACACCGACGGCGTGCTGGCGTACCCGTATACCCCCGGCGCGACCACGCTGAGTGGTGCCGGCCGCCGGCTCGCCACCTTCCAGCCCGGCGGCCACTGGACCCGCAGTCTGCTGCCGAGCCCCGACGGGCGCCGGCTTTATGTCGGGGTCGGCTCGCTCAGCAACATCGCCGACCAGGGCATGACGGTCGAGGCAGGCCGCGCCTGCATCCACGAACTCGACCTCGCGACCGGGCAGACGCGCATCTTCGCCAGCGGCCTGCGCAACCCGGTCGGCATGGCATGGGAGCCGGTCACCGGCCGCTTGTGGACCGTGGTCAACGAACGCGACGGCCTGGGTGACGAGACCCCGCCCGACTACCTGACCGCGGTCGCCGAGGGCGGCTTCTACGGCTGGCCGTACTGCTACTGGGGCCGCACCGTCGACGACCGGGTGGCGCAGGACCCGGCCCGCGTCGCGACCGCCCTGACACCCGACTACGCGCTCGGCGGCCACACCGCCTCGCTCGGCCTGTGCTGGATGCCGGCCGGCACCCTGCCCGGCTTCGACGTCGACGGCATGGCCATCGGCCAGCACGGCTCGTGGAACCGCAGCACGCTGAGTGGCTACAAGGTCGTCTTCGTGCCGTTCGCCGACGGCCGCCCGGCCGGCCCGCCGCGCGACCTGCTGTGGGGTTTCCTCGCGCCCGACGAATCGGTGTCCTACGGCCGCCCGGTCGGTGTGGCGATCGGTCCCGGCGGGCACTCGCTGCTGGTGGCCGACGACGTCGGCAACGTGGTCTGGCGGGTGACGGGCGCCTGATCCGGCGGCGCCGCAGCCGCGGTTGCCGTTCGTTCGCCGGGTCACCGCCGAACGACAGCTGGATGTCGGGATGCCGCGCGCCGCGCACCGCGGCAGTGTCGAGACGCTGCCGAGCCGTTTGCCGGCCGGCCCGGAAGGCAAGGAAGTCGGGTCGGGTCGCCGCTTCGTGGCGCGGCGGAAATGTCCGCGGCTCGGCGGCGTTCGCGAACTGCGCCCCGCCAGCGCCACCGCTGCGGCTTGCACGATCGCGCCGCGCCGGTTCATGCCGATGGCGCCGCGTGATCGCGCGCCAGCAGTCCATAGAGCCGGGTGTCGTAAGCCCCGGTCTTGCCGACCCAACGCTCGCGCAGCAGGCCTTCGGCGACGAAGCCGAGGCCCTCGAGCAGGTGGCACGACGCCGCATTGAGCGGATGGACCTCTGCCTCGAGGCGGCGCAGGCCCGCGGCGTCGAACAGGTGACGGATCAGCGCGCCGAGCGCCTCGCGCATCACGCCGCGGCCCCAGCGGGCGTGCGCCAGCGCATAGCCGAGTTCGACCCGGGCGCTGCCGGCGTCGTAGCGGAACAGCAGGCAGGTGCCGATCGCGCGACCGCCGCCGTTGCTGCCCGTCGCCCGCTCGGCCACCACCAGTTGCAGGCCGCTGCCGTTCTGCTCGATGCCCCGCATGCGGGCCAGCCAGGCCGTCGCGTCGTCAGCCGAACGCCAACTGGCGTAGGGCAGGAAGCGGGTCACCGCGTCGTCGCCATTGACCTGTTGCAGGTCGTCGAGGTCACTCTCGGCGACCGGTCGCACCAGCAAGCGCTCGGTCTCGACATGCAGGGTGGTGGGCAGCGACATGGAGGGTCTGGCGTGGCACGTGGCGTCGATACGAACGAGTCATTCGGCAGGTGCGTCGGAGGCTCGGCGGATTTGGCGCCAACCACCACCTGCGCCAGTCGCTGGTATTCCTCAACATGCCGGCGATGCAGCAGCCCGAAGCCTACATCGGTGGCGCCGACAAGCGCTTCGCCGAGGAAAGCGCGAACGCGAATCCGTCGACCCGCGAGTTCATGACCCAGTACCTCGCTGGCTTCGAGCGGTGGATTGGCCGCAACCCGGCCTGAAGTGAAGCGCCCGCGTCGATGCGCTGTCGACGCGGGCTCTGTCGAGCCCGGCCGCGCCACCGCGCGACCGGTGGCATCCGGATCAGTGGCGGCGGCGCGTGTCGCGGTCGTGGCTCATCTGGCGGATCTTCTGGTCGGCCTCGTCGAGCAGGGTCGTCAAGGTGCGCATCTCGCTGCGGCTGACGAAACCGTCGGCTTTGGACGCCGCTTCGACGCGTGCGATCTGGCGCTGACCGCGACGCAGGTCGCGCGCCTCGAACCGGGTCAGCTCGCCGTGCGACAGCGCCCGCTCGATGCGGGCTTCCTGGCGGGCCTGGCGGACGTCGACCTCGGGCGTCTCGGAGCGGGCGAACCCTTGTGCGCTGGCAGAGAAGGCGGCGCCCGCGGTCAGGGCGACCAGGACGAGTTGCAGGGACTTGCGCATATCGGTGCTCCTTGGCTTGGTATGCAGCCACGTCGGCTGTCCCTTCCACAACGCCAGGGCGTGGGCGACGACGACGCCGGCGATGCAAAGAAGCATGTCGCAACGTTGCGCTGCGCGGCACGCGTGCATGCTTCGATGCATCCAACCCCTGCCGCTCTCGGGTCCGATCGCGCCATGCCGGTGCGGAGTCAAGGGCCGTCGTCACGTCCACGGCGCGTGCCGCCGCGAGCACCCCCATCCTTCTCGCTCTAGGCGACGACCTTGCGCATGCGTTCGAAGTCCGTCCGGTACTGGCGCGCAAGCCGGGTCTTCTGGGTCTCGGTGAGCAGCTTGCCCGAGACCTGGAAGAACTTGCTCTCCTCTTCTTTCAGGTGGTGCCGCACCTTGTGCGCGAGTTCGCCGGCCTTCGCACCCCAGGCCACGCCGGTGGGGTCGAGCGCCTGCAGTTCCTCGACCAGTTCATCGATGTCATGGTGCTCGGACAGCGCATGGCGCGCGCTGTCGAGCCCGGCGTCGTGGAGCAGCATCGGCGCATACAGATAACGCTCCTCGGCGGCAGCGTGGGCAGCGAGCTCGATGCGCAGCGCGCGCAGCAGCTCGATGCGGCGCTGCGGGTTGCCGGCACGGGTGCGCGTCACGCTGCTGCACAGGCTGCGCTGGGTGGCATGGCTGCTGCGCAGCTCGTCGTAGATCGTCGTCATGGGGTCGGGACCGCGCGGTGGCTGGCGGTGCAGTTGTTGTAGGCGCTGGGGCAGTGTGCCGCATGCGCGGCGATGTCCTACGCCGGACCGGCCCTGTCGGGAGACATGTGAGCAAGCGAACGTCCTGTCGGCTGACACGCGACGGCGGCGTTATGAGTGAGCATGCCGCCACATAGGCCGCATCCGGCAGTTGTCCGGGCGGCGGGCACCATGACCACGGAGACCCATACACCATGACATCCCGATCCCTCTTTTTCAGACTACTCGCCGGCATGCTGATGCTGCTCGGCGTCGCCGCCTCGGCCTCGGCGCAACGTGCAGACGACGATTACCGCATCCTTCAGGCCCATTACGGCACCCCGCGCAACCACGTCGACGTGACTGACCAGCTCAAGCAGCTGGCCGAGCGGGACCGCAGTTTCCGCATGGGCAACGACAGCTTCGGCGTCGATCCCGCGCCGGGCCAGATCAAGACCTTGCGCATCTACGCGCGTGGCCGCGACCGCCATACCCGCACCTTCGAGTACGTCGAAGGCAGCATCGTCGACGGCGCACGCTTCGCCGGCTGGGACCGTGGCGACTGGGGCCGCGGCGGCTGGAACGGTGGCTGGGGCAGTACCCCGTATTACACCGCTGCCGTCGACAACCAGCGTCAGCGTGGCCAGGCACGCGGCCGCGACGAGGGCGAGTACCAGATCCTGCAGGCGCTCTACGGCAGCGCGCGCAACAACGTCGACGTGACCGACCGGCTGCGCGAGCTGGCACGCGAGGACCGTGACTTCCGCATGGGCAACCAAAGCTTCGGCGTCGACCCGGCCCCCGGCCAGCCCAAGCGGCTGCGCATCTACGCACGTTCGGCCGACGGCCAGACCCGCACCTTCGAGTATCGCGAAGGCAGCATCGTCGACGGCTCGCAGTTCCGCGGCTGGAAAGGCGGCAACTGGGACCGCGGTCGCCATGACGGCCGTTGGGGTGGCACGCCCTATTACTCGGCGCCCGTCGCCGAGCGTCCGGGACGCGACCGCTCGTCCGACCAAGGCGAGGTGCAGATCCTGCAAGCGCGCTATGGCACGGCACGCAACAACGTCGACGTGACCGAGCGCCTGCGCGAACTGGCGCGCCGCGACCGCAGCTTCCGCATGGGCAACGACAGCTTCGGCGTCGACCCGGCGCCGGGTCAGGTCAAGCAGTTGCGCATCTATGCGCGCGCCGGCAACGGCCAGACCCGCACCTACGAGTACACCGAAGGCAGCATCGTCGATGGCGCCCAGTTCGGCGGCTGGGACGACGCCGGCTGGGGTCGCCGCGGCGGCTATGACGGGCGCTGGGGCGGCACGCCCTACTACTCGGCCCCGGTGGCCGAGCGCGATCAGCCGCGCAGCGGCGATCGCGGGTCGGGGCGCGCCGACGGCGGCGAGTTCCAGATCCTGCAGGCACGCTACGGCACGGCACGCAACAACGTCGACGTGACCGACCGCCTGCGCGAGCTGGCGCGCAGTGACCGCAACTTCCGCATCGCCAACAACACCTTCGGAGTCGACCCGGCGCCGGGCCAGGTCAAGCAGTTGCGCATCTATACCCGCACCGCGGCCGGCGCCACCCGCACCTTCGAATATGCGGAAGGCGGCACGGTCGAGGGCGCGCAGTTCGGTGGCTGGAGCAACGGCAACTGGGGTCGTGGCGGACACGACGGCAGCTGGGGTCCGGTGATCGGCGGTGCGGCCGCCGGCGCGATCATTGGCGGCGCCGTCGGTGGCAATGCGCGTGACGGTCGGCCGGTCGTGCGCGACGCGCCCATCGCCGCCCCGACGGCCCGCGATCCCGGTCCCGTGAGCGGCGGGCGCCTGAACATCGTCCGCGCCACCTATGGCTCGGGCAACCAGGTCGCCGACGTGACCGCGATTGTGCGCAACCGCCTGGAACAAGGGCAGCGTCTGCAGCTGATGGTCGGCAACGAGGACCTCGGCTCCGACCCGGCGCCGAACCGGCCGAAGACGCTGAGCGTGACCTATACGGTCGACGGTGGGAAGACGCAGGAAGTCCGCGTCCCCGAATCGCAGATCATCACCCTGCCCTGAGGATCGCCGGGCCGCACCGCGGCCCGGCGCGGCCTGATTTCAGACCACGTCTTCCCAGGGCCGCGACAGGCGCATCGCGCCGTTGATGATGCCGACCATCGAGTAGGTCTGCGGGAAGTTGCCCCACAGTTCGCGGGTGCCGGGGGCGACATCCTCGGAGAGCAGGCCGCAGGCATTGCGGCAAGCCAGCATCGTCTCGAAGATCTCGCGCGCCTCGTCGGTGCGACCCATGCGGGCCAGCGCGTCGATGCGCCAGAAAGCACAGACGTTGAAGGCCGTCTGCGGCAAACCGAAATCGTCCGCCTCTTCGTAGCGGCGCATGAACGGCCCGTCGCACAGGCCGCGCTCCAGAGCCGCCAGCGTGCTCACGAAGCGCGGGTCGTGCGGATCGATGAAGCCGACCTCGGCCATCAGCAGCACGCTCGCATCGAGCGATTGACCTTCGAAACTCTCGACAAACGCCTGCCGCTGCGCGTTCCAGGACCGCTGCAGGATGCACTCGCGGATCGACAGCGCGCGCTGCCGCCACGACACCGCGCGCGACGTCAGGCCGAGCGCCATGGCGGCCTTGGCGAGCCGGTCGCAAGCCGCCCAGCACATGAGCGACGACGAGGTGTGGATGCGGGCGCGCGTGCGCAGCTCCCACATGCCGGCGTCCGGCTGGTCGTGCATGGCCCAGGCGCGTTCGCCGACGGCCTCGAGGGCATGGAAGTCACCCACCCCGGCCTGGCGGAACAGACGCCGGTCGTGGAAGGCCTGCGCCGCACCGAGCACGATGTTGCCGTAGACGTCGTGCTGGTGGTGCTCGTGCGCCTGGTTGCCGACCCGCACCGGGCCCATGCCGCGATAGCCCGCCAGGCCGGGTTCGATCCGCTCGGCCAGCACCGGCTCGAGGCCGATGCCGTAGAGCGGCTGGATGTGACCGCCACGCCCGCCGCGCACGATGTCCTGCAGCCAGCGCAGGTAGTCCTCCATCGTGCCGACTTCGGACAGGCTGTTGAGCGCGCGCACCACGAAGAACGCATCGCGCAGCCAGCAATAGCGGTAGTCCCAGTTGCGCTCGCTGTGGGGCGCCTCCGGAATGCTGGTCGTCATGGCGGCGACGATGGCGCCGGTTTCCTCGAACTGGCACAGCTTGAGCGTGATCGCGGCGCGGATGACGGCGTCCTGCCACTCGAGCGGCAACGCCAGGCGGCGCGTCCATTCGTGCCAATGCAGCCGGGTGCCTTCCTCGAGTCGCCGCGCGGTTTCGTCGATGTGGCCGTCGAGGGTTTCGTCGGGCCCGAGCAACAGGTTGACCGGGGCGTGCAGCGTGAACCAGCTCGCGTCGGCCACATAGGTCATCGGCGCATCGGTCGTCAGACGCACGGTCAGGTGCGGCAGCATGAACCGCAGGTGACTGGTGCCGCGCAAGATGGCAGGCGAACCCGCTTCCCATCCCGACGTCGGTCGCACCGAGATGCGCACCCGCGGATGCCCTCGCAGCGGGCGCACCCGGCGGACCAGTTGCGCCGGTCGGAACATGCGCCCGTGCTGCATGAAGCGCGGCGCGAAATCGGTGATTTCGATCGCACCGCCGTCGGCGTCGAACAGGCGCGTGCGCAGCACCGCGGTGCCGGGGTCGTAGGCCTGCTCGGTGCGCACCAGGGCTTCGATCTCGATGCCGAAGCTGCCACTCCCGGGCGGCGCGTCGTCGCCCTCGAGCAAGGCCCTGAACACCGGCGCGCTGTCGAAGCGCGGCATGCACGACCAGACGATGCGGCCCCGGCGATCGACGAGCGCACTGATGGCGCAGTTGCCGATCAAGGCCAGATCGAGTGTCGAGCGCTCGGCGCCCTGGACCGACAATGCGGTCCCTTCCGATACTTCCATCTGCATGGACACGAATATAGACGGCAGCATGATCACTCGTCGGCCACGACGCCATCGTCCTTCCAGCGCCAGGGGCCAGCGTGGGGCACGGTGTTTGCTCCGCACCGGCTGATCGCCGCCCCCACTCCCGTGCACGCACCCTACGCCTGTCCACGCCACCGCGGCGCTGCTCGCGCCTGCCCATGAACGCCATCGCGGCCCTGCGCACGGCACGCATGCAGTTGCGCTTCTTGTTGCCGCTCGTCGCGACACTGATCGTCGCGGCTTACCTCGCGGTCCCGGTGATGGACCGCGTCACCTTGCGCTGGTTCAGCAACGACCTGAACACCCGCGGCAGCGTCCTCGCCACGGCGCTTTCCGACTCGATCGCCGATGCCATCAACGGCAACGGCGTCGCGCGGCTGCGCGGACTCCTCGACCGCACCGTCCGGGACGAGCGGCTGGTGGCGTTGGGGCTGTGCGGCGCGGACGGTCGGCTGCTGCAGTCGACCCCCCAGTTTCCGCTCGATCTGACCTGTGCATCGGCGGTGGAACTGGCGCGTTCGTCGCGCCCGAAACTCGCGCTGCCGAGCGGCGCAGTGCACGTGGGCGTGCAGGAGATCATGGGTGCGCGGGCGCCGGCGGACCCGGCGCCCGAACTGCTGTCGCCGCCGGTCGCGGCCGAACCGACCCCGCCGCGCGATGCGCCCGCCGTGCTGCTGGCGCGGCTGGTGTTGCTGCACGACCTGAGCTTCATCGACCGTCGCAGTCAGGACACGGCCCGCTACCTCATCGGTCTGATCGCCGCCCTCGGCCTCGTCATCGCACTCATCACGATGGTCGTCGCGCAGCTCAGCTGGCGTGGCTGGGTCAGCGGCGTGCAAGCCTTGCTGCGCGGCGAGGGGCTGCTGAGTCCGATTCAGCCGGCAACCCCCGAACTGGCGCCGTTCGCCGACGATTTGCGGGCACGCATGCGCGAACTCGAGGACGACTACCGTCGCTCGCAAGGCCCGGCCGCCGAGTGGACCGCCGAACGGCTGCGCGGTCTGCTGCGCACCCAGCTCAGCGGCGACCAGGTCATCGTGGTCTCGAACCGCGAGCCCTACATCCACGACCTCGTCGACGGCAAGGTCGTCGTCAAGCGGCCGGCCAGCGGCCTGGTCACTGCCGTCGAGCCGGTCATGCGGGCCTGCTCGGGCACCTGGGTCGCCCACGGCAGCGGCAGCGCCGACCGCGACGTGGTCGACCAGGACGACCGGGTGCGGGTGCCGCCGGAACGCGACGAATACTGGCTGCGCCGGATCTGGCTCACGCCCGAGGAGGAGCAGGGCTACTACTACGGCTTTGCGAACGAAGGCATGTGGCCGCTGTGCCACGTGGCCCATGTGCGCCCGGTCTTTCGAGAGTCGGACTGGCAGGCCTACCGACAGGTGAACCAGCGCTTCGCCGACGCCGTGGTGGCCGAGGCGCGCAGCGACGACCCGGTGGTGCTGGTGCAGGACTATCACTTCGCGCTGCTGCCGGCCATGATCCGCAAGAAGCTGCCGAAGGCGACCATCCTGACCTTCTGGCACATCCCGTGGCCGAACCCGGAGTCGTTCGGCATCTGCCCGTGGCGGCGCGAGATCCTCGAGGGCATGCTCGGCAGCACCATCCTCGGCTTCCACACCCGCTTTCACTGCAAGAACTTCATCGAGACGGTCGACCGCTACCTCGAAGCTCGGATCGAGCACGAGCACTCGACCGTGACCTACGGCAAGAAAGAGACGCTGGTCGAGAGC
>JBDSZM010000117.1:0-3009 GCA_039925165.1 Burkholderiaceae bacterium | reverse complement strand
AGCGGGGCGATAGTCAAGATCAATTCGGGCGGCTCGGTCGGTTCGGCCAAGAAGGCCGAGAAGGCAGCCAAGCCGAAGAAGCCCGAGAAGATCAAGGAGTGGAAAGACCCGATGAAGAGCTGATCGCGCGCCGCCTCCTTTGCACCTTTCCCCACCTGCCGCCCACCGCCTTCATGTCCGCCGCTCAATCGCTCGCCCAGCGCAAGGCCGCGCTTTGGGCCGACCCGTCGAGCCGCGTCTTTGCCCTGCTCGACGGCAGCGTGCTGCCCGACCTGCCGGCCCGGCTGGCCGCGGCCGAGATGCTCGGCTGGGACTGCCTCGCGCGCGGCGCGCTCACCCCCGAAGCGGCGGCGCGCGCGCCCTATCTGGCCGATCTGAGCCAGACCTCGGAATTCAGCGACTGGCTGCTCGATGCGGCGGGATCGACCTTTCCCGGCTGGGGGATCGTGCTCGTCACGCGCAAAGGTCTGCTCGCGGTGCGCCAACACTGCCGCGCGCTGGGCGAAGTCGCCCTGCCCGACGGCGCCCACCGCAACTGGCGCTGGTACGACCCGCAGCTGCTGCAGACGCTGCTGCCGCAGTTTTCGCCGGGCCAACTCGACGAGCTGTTCGGGCCGGGCCTCGCGCTCGTCGTGCCGTCGACCGATGCCTGGACCTGGCACACGCTGGAACAGGGCCTGCTCGTCAGCACGCCGCGCGGCAACGCGCCGGCGGCGGCGCGGTGAGGGCGCGATGCTGAGGCTCACGATCGAGCAGCTCGAGGCGATCGAGGCGCTCGCGCTGTCGCGCCACGCCGTCGGCACCGGCCGCATGCTGGCGCAGGCCTTTCCGGCGCTCACCGCGCGTCTCGCGGATCGCTTCGGTGCCTTCGTCGAGGCGGCCCTCGCGCAGGGCCGGCGCCTGGGCTTCGAGCATGCGGTCGATCTGGCGGGCTATGCCGGCCTGTGGTGCCTGTGGGGCGCCGGCTTCGAGGACAAGCCGGGCTTCGAATGGGCGCACGAGATCCTGGCCGATCCGGCGCGCTCGCCCACGCTCAAGGTGCATCAGTTGCGCCACCGCAGCCGCGAGGAGCTGCGGCGCCGCGGCGCCGAGCTGGCCGCGGGATCGCCGGCAGGCGCCGGCATGGGCGCAGCGGAGTTCGACGCGGCCGTCGTTGCCCTCGACACCGGCGTCGGCGCGCTCGCCGCGGCGCAGGCGGTGTTCGAGCCCGAAGCGAGGTGGCAACCGGTGCGCGCCTGCGACCTCGGCAGCATCGACCTGCGCATCGTCGAGCCGGCGGACCGGCACGAATACCGCCGCAACGACAGCGGCTGGCAGCGCGTCGCCGCGGCGTCGCCGGCCTTGCCCGACCTGGCGTGGAGCCATGTCGACGCGCCACCGCCGGCGCAGGCGCTGCTCGGCCATCCGCTGCGCGGCGGCACCGCCACGCGGATCAACCTGAAGGTGCAGATGCACGCGGTGTGCGACCCGCGGGTCCACGCCGAGGTCGTCCATGTCGACGGCGTCAACCGGATCGGCTGGCACGGGCGCGACGCCGCGCGGCTCAGCCTGCCGGTGTACGCGGCGCCGCCGGTGCCGACCGCGGCCACGATCGCCGCCGTGCTGCCGGTGGCGACGCAGACGCTCGAGGTCACGTCCTGCGGGCAGCGCGATGCCGGCGCGCCGTTCGGCGACTTCCAGCTTGCCGTGCAGGTCCAGCCCGCGACCCAGTGGCTGATGCAGGTGCAGCACCCGGCCTGGCTGCCCATGGCCTGGCCGAACGCCGACGCGCTGCCGCCCCCGGCCGCGCAGTCCCGGCTCGAGGCCGATGGCGTCGCGCGGCCGCCCGGGCCGTCGCAGGCGGCGTGGGCCGGGCTGCAGGCAGCGGTCCGTGCCGGGCTGTCGCGATTGTTCGACGTGTGGAGCCTGTCGCTCGACGGTGCGGCGCCCCGGCTCGAGGCCCAGGTTGGCGCGCTGATGGGCCAGGGCGGCCTCACCTGGGGCTGGCAGCGGCGCGATGCCACAACCATCGCAATGCGCTGCGAGGGACTGCTCGATTTCGTCGGCTGCGCCCTCGATCTGGCGCTGACCGGCGAACTGGTGGTCGGCCCGGCGCGGGCGCGGCTGAAGGTCGCCTGCCAGGGCCGCAGCGAGCTGCGCGCCACACTGTCGGGCGACGCCGAGCCGGCGACCGTGCTGGCGGGTGCGCGTGCGGCCTGGCGGTATCCGTTGCTGGTCGAGATCGAACCGTTGGCGGCTGACGGTTTCGCCACGCTGTCGCGCGCGACAGCCGCCACGCCTGCCGACGCCGCGATCGTCGGTGAATGCGGGTTGCGGCCGCGTCCCGACGGGATCGGCTGGGAGTGGCATTTCGGGCTGCGCGTGGAGCCGCTCGTGCTCGCCACCACGTCGAGCGATCCGCTGGTCGGGGTGTCGCAGCAAAGCCGCGCACTGCTGCCGGCGTTGACGCTGGTCGACTGGAGCGCGTCCTGAAGCCGCGCGGCCCTCCACCCGCGCCGCCCGGCCGGCCAGCGCGCCGGCACGCCATCGCAGCGGGGCGAATTTGATGGAACGCGTGCTGATGCTGACGCTGGAGTCGGTCGGTTGCGCGGTCGAGGCCCGGCTCAACGGCATGCCGGTGGCCGCCCTCGGACCGGCCGGCGGACGCGTCGCGGTCGCGGTCCACGAGTACACGCTGTCGGGCCGCAACCAGCTCGGCCTGGCCATCGGCGGTGCGGCGCCGGGGGCGGTCGCACAGCCGCGCGTCGCCACGGCAGCGGTCTGGGCGCGCGCCCGGCTGATGCTGGTGCGCCAGGGCCATGCGCCGGTCGATGAACGCTCGCGCGAGCTGGCGGCGCTCGACTGGGCGGCCGCCGAGGGCAGCAGCTACGAGACGCCGGCGCTGCGCACCAGCGAGGTCGAGCTGCCGGTCAACTTCCAGCGCTGGCGCTGGCTCGATGCGCCGCCGATCACGCTGACCCCGGCGGTGCAGCGCCAGGTGCTCGAGTTCGTCCAGCAGCTTGCGCTCGA
>JBDSZM010000116.1:0-3885 GCA_039925165.1 Burkholderiaceae bacterium | reverse complement strand
GTTGCCGCTGGTCTGCCTGCTGGGCGCCGCGATTTCGGCTTTCAAGCGCCATCAGCGCCGCCGTCTCCTTGGCGAGGTGACGCACAACGAGGTCGGCCCGGCGCTGGCGCAAATGAATTGGCGCGAGTTCGAGCTGCGATCTCCGAGGCGTTTCGCATGCAAGGCTATCGGGTCGAGGAGAGCGGGGGTGGCGGTGCGGATGGCGGGGTCGATCTGGTGCTGAGCCGCGACGGGGAAATCCACTTGGTCCAGTGCAAGCACTGGCGGGCCTACAAGGTCGGGGTGGACGTGGTCCGCGAGCTCTACGGCGTGATGACCGCGCGCGGTGCCGCTGCCGGTTTCGTGGTGACATCGGGCAGCTTCACGCAGGCCGCGAGCGAGTTCACCAACGGCCGCAATCTGACCCTGATCGACGGCCCGCGCCTCGGCGCGATGATCAAGAAAGCACAAGCGTCGCAGGCCGCCCCGAACCCGTCCGCGCCCTCGGTCGGCCCGGCCGTTCCGGCGCGCCGCGAATCAGAACCGCAGACGCGGCCCGTACCGATGTCGGCCGCGCCGGCACCGGCTGCTTCACCGACCCCGGCCGCCGCGCCGCTGTGTCCTCGCTGCGGCTCGTCGATGGTCGGCCGCACCGCGCGGCGCGGCGCCAGCGCCGGAGCGGGTTTTTGGGGTTGCAGCGGCTACCCTGCGTGCCGAGGTACGAGACCCATCGATTGAGGCGTCGTCATTCGAGCGGCGAGTACGCCAGCCTCACATAGATCGGCGCGAACGCCTCCGCCTGCGTCACTTCCAGCAAGTGTTCGCGCGCCAGTTCGAGCAAGGCGATGAAGGTGACGACGAAGACCTGCGGGCCGCGGCTGGCCTCGAACAGGTCCTCGAACATCGCGAAGCGGCGGCCTTGCAGTCGGCGCAGGACGATGCTCATGTGCTCGCGCACGCTCAGCTCTTCGCGCGTGATGGTGTGGTGCTGGTTCAGCTTGGCGCGGTGCAGCAGGCCGACCCAGGCGGCACGCAGATCGTCGGGGCTGATGTCGGGGAAACGCGTCACGACGGTCGGGTCGATCGTCACCTGGGCGCGCAGAAAGTCGCGGCCGATCACCGGCAGCGCCTCCAGCCGCGCTGCGGCGAGCTTCATCTGCTCGTACTCGATCAAACGTCGCACCAGCTCGGCCCGCGGGTCCTCGGCCTCGGCGCCATCGGCCGACCTGCGAGGCGGCAGCAGCATGCGCGACTTGATCTCGATCAGCATCGCGGCCATCAGCAGGTAGTCGCTGGCGAGCTCGAGGTTGGTCTTGCGGATCTGCTCGACGTAGGCGAGGTACTGGCGCGTCACGCTGGCCAGCGGGATGTCGAGGATGTTGAAGTTCTGGCGTCGGATCAGGTACAGCAGCAGGTCGAGCGGACCCTCGAAGGCTTCGAGGAAGACCTCGAGCGCGTCGGGCGGGATGTAGAGGTCGGTCGGCAGCGAGAAGAGCGGCTCGCCGTACAGGCGTGCCAGCGCCACGCCGTCGACGGTCGCGCCCGGCGGACCCGGCGGCGCTCCTTCCGAGAGGCCGGTGGCGGTCGCAGCGCTCATCGTGGCGCCTGCGCCCACGCCGATGTCACTTGGCCGCGGTCTGGTAGACGTAGGGCTGCTGGGCCACGGTTGCCTCGTCGTACTCGACCAGGGCGTCGCGGTCGAGCTGTCGGTCCCACAGCAGCGCGCGGCCGCGGCGCTGTTCTTCCTCGAGGGTCGGCTTGTCGGCCTTCAGCTTGTCGATGAAGGACGTGACGTCGGAGGTGTAGGGCTTCCAGAACAGGGGCATGGGGACGGACCGGCGGACGCTAGAGTGCAGGCCGGCAGTTTAACGGCGGGAGTTTTCATGGGCAGCAAGGCTGGCACCGAGGGCAGGGGCGACGACAGCGGCGCGGATCGCATCGGGCGGGTCGGCTGGGCGGCGTCGCTGCTCGCCGCGCTGTCCTTGCTGACCGGCTGCGACCGTCAGCGCATCGAGGCGCTGGAAGAGGGCATCGCGACCGAGGCCGACGTGCGGCGCCAGTTCGGCCCGCCGGCGGCGGTGTATGTCGAGCCCGACGGCTCGACCACGCTCGAGTATCCGCGCCAGCCCGAAGGCCGGCAGAACTACATGATCACGATCGGACCCGACGGTCGGATGAGCGCCTTGCGCCAGGTCCTCAAGGCGGCCGACTTCGCGCGCGTCGTACCCGGCCTCGACCGCGCACAGGTGAGGCGCCTGCTCGGCCGACCCGCCGCGACCCGACCCTATGCGCTGCGCCAGGACGAGGTCTGGGACTGGCGCTATGTGGACGGGCAGGAGAACCGGCTCTACAGCGTCACCTTCGGCGCCGATGGCCGGGTCGTCACCAGCGCCAGCACGCTCGACCTGCGCGGCGTCGTGCCGGGCGAATAGGGCAACCAGCCAGGCCTGGTGTCAGGTCTGCGCGCCGGCGCCGACCGATCCGAGCCGGCCGCGCGTCCACCAGGTCCAGTGCGCCACGCCGGCGCCGCCCCGATGGCACACTGCGCCGGCCTTGCCCGCCGCTGCGTCGCCAGGTTGGCCCGCTGCCGCCGTCAGACCCGAGGGTTTCGTTTTCCATGTCACGCAAGAAGCTGCTCCTGCTGGGCCTGGTGATCGCGCTGGCGATCGCCTATTTCGCCTTCGACCTCGGGCGCTTTCTGAGCCTGGACTACGTCAAGCAACGGCAGTCCGACCTGCAGGCACTGTATGCGGCGCACCCGGCGCAGGTGCTGGCGGGGTTCTTCGCGGTCTATGTGGGGGTGACCGCGCTGTCGCTGCCGGGGGCCACGATCCTGACGCTGGCGGCCGGGGCGATCTTCGGCTTGGTCGCCGGCACGCTGCTGGCGTCGTTCGCTTCCAGCATCGGCGCGACGCTCGCCTTCCTGGTTTCGCGCTACGTGCTGCGCGACAGCGTGCGCCAGCGCTTCGCCGCGCGGCTGGCGGAGGTCGACAAGGGCGTCGAGCGCGAAGGCGCGTTCTACCTGTTCACGCTGCGACTGGTGCCGCTGATCCCGTTCTTCGTCATCAACCTGGTGATGGGACTCACGGCGATGAAGGCGCGCACCTTCTACCTCGTCAGCCAGATCGGCATGCTGGCCGGCACGCTGGTATTCGTGAACGCCGGCACGCAGCTCGCGCGGATCCAGACCTTGTCCGGCATCCTGTCGCCGGCGGTGATCGGCTCGTTCGTGCTGCTCGGCCTGTTCCCGCTGATCGCCAAGAGGGTCGTCGACGCGGTGCAGCGGCGCAAGGTCTATGCGCGCTGGGCCAAGGACCGGCCCCGATCGTACGACCGCAACCTGGTCGTGATCGGCGCCGGTGCGGCCGGGCTGGTGTCGAGCTATATCGCTGCGGTCGTCAAGGCCAAGGTGACGCTCATCGAGGGCCACAAGATGGGCGGTGACTGCCTCAACTACGGCTGCGTGCCGAGCAAGGCGCTGATCCGCACCGCCACGCTGATGCACGAGATAGCGCGCGCGCCGGACTACGGCATCGAGCGCGCCGAGGCGACGCTCGATTTCGCGGCGGTGATGGAACGCGTGGCGCGGGTGGTTCGAGCGGTCGAGCCGCACGATTCGGTCGAGCGCTACACCGGCCTCGGGGTCGACGTGTTGCAAGGTCAGGCCCGCATCGTCGATCCGTGGCGGGTCGAGGTCGCGCTGCCCGACGGCACCCGGCGCACCCTGACCACGCGCGCGATCGTGGTGGCGACCGGCGCCCGGCCGACGGTGCCGCCGCTGCCGGGGCTGGACGATGTCGGCTACCTGACCAGCGATACCTTGTGGGAACTGCGCGAACTGCCGCGCCGGCTGGTGGTGCTGGGCGGCGGGCCGATCGGCTGCGAACTGGCGCAGGCGTTCGCGCG
>JBDSZM010000115.1:0-5875 GCA_039925165.1 Burkholderiaceae bacterium | reverse complement strand
CACCAGGCGGCCAGCGCCACGGCATCCGGGCGCGCCTGGGCCTCGCGAATCTGCGCGATCAGTTCCTGGAGGACGTCCTTGACGTCGGGCTTGGAGGCCGACTCGCGGATCTGCGCCGCCAGCTCCTGGATGCACATCTGGATCGAGCCTTCGCCGGTGATGCAGAAGACGTCCGACTCCGGCTTGGCGAGCTTGATGCCCATCGCATAGGGCAGCCCCACGCCCATGGTGCCGAGACCGCCCGAGTTGATCCAGCGCCGCGGCTGATCGAAGCGGTAGTACTGCGCGGCCCACATCTGGTGCTGGCCGACATCGGAGGTGATGTAGGCGTCGCTGTCCTTGGTCAGCTTCCACAGCGTCTCGACCACCTGCTGCGGCTTGATGACGTCGGACGTGCTTTTGTACGCCAGGCAATCGCGCTGGCGCCACTCTGCAATCCGCTCCCACCACGCGCCCAGCGCCGCGGCGTCGACGCGGGCGGTGCTTTCCTTCACCTGCGCGATCAACTCCTGCAGCACGTCGCGCACATCACCGACGATCGGGATGTCGACCCGCACCCGCTTGCTGATCGACGACGGGTCGATATCGATGTGGATGATCTTGCGCTCGACCGACGCGAAGTGCTTCGGGTTGCCGATCACCCGGTCATCGAAGCGCGCACCCACCGCCAGCAAAACGTCGCAGTTCTGCATCGTCATGTTGGCCTCGTAGGTCCCGTGCATACCCAGCATGCCGAGGAACTTCGGATCGCTCGCCGGAAAGGCGCCCAGCCCCATCAGCGTGTTGGTGACCGGGAACCCGAGCAGGCGCACGAGTTCGCGCAGCTCGGCCGAGGCATTGCCGAGCACTACCCCGCCGCCGGTGTAGATGTAGGGGCGCTTGGCAGCCAGCAGCAGCGACACCGCCTTGCGGATCTGCCCGCTGTGACCCTTGCGCACCGGGTTGTACGAGCGCATCTCGATGCTCGCCGGGTAGTGAAAGGGCGCGGTGTGGAACGACACGTCCTTCGGGATGTCGACCACCACCGGTCCGGGCCGACCGGTGCGCGCGATATGAAACGCCTTCTTCAGGGTCATCGCCAAGTCACGCACGTCCTTGACCAGGAAGTTGTGCTTCACGATGGGGCGCGTAATCCCCACGGTGTCGCACTCCTGGAAGGCGTCGAGCCCGATCGCCGGCGTCGGCACCTGCCCGGTGATGATCACCATCGGGATCGAGTCCATGTACGCAGTGGCAATGCCGGTGACGGCATTGGTCACGCCGGGGCCCGACGTGACGAGCGCCACCCCGACCTCGCCCGTGGCACGCGCGTAACCGTCGGCCGCGTGGATCGCGGCCTGCTCGTGGCGCACCAGCACGTGCTCGATGCTGTCTTGCTTGTAGAGCGCGTCGTAGATGTAGAGCACCGCGCCGCCGGGGTAGCCCCAGAGATAGCGCACGCCCTCGGCCTGCAGGCAGCGGACCAGGATCTCGGAGCCGTTGGGGTCAGGGGAGGGGGAAGCCGGAGCTTGCGCCGATGCGGCGCGCCGGATGTCTGCGGCGGACATGTCCATGACGGGAAACCTTTGCGAATTTCTCTGACGAAAAACCATCGGTGCACCTTCCCGCATCCTTGTGAGACCGGTGTGGTACCTGCACGGCCGTCGAGCGCTGTCCGTGATGGGACAGGCACCTGCCGGGCGAGTTGTTGTGCAAAGCAGCATTATGGCATTCGCACGCTCCGCCGCACTTGCGCGAGTGGGGCGCGAAAGACCCGGTGAGATAATCGCCGCGATCATTCCGGGCTCCGGCCTGAGGCGCCGCCCCTTGGCATCCGACAAAGAACTGTCCGACTTTCTCAAGAGCGTTGAAAAGCGCGCCTTCAAGCGCGCGGTCTACGCCGTCCGCGACGACGATGCGGCGCTGGACATCGTGCAGGACACCATGATCCGGCTGTCCGAAAAGTATTTCGACCGTCCGGCTGCCGAGTTGCCACTGCTCTTCCAGCGCATCCTGTCAAACGCGACGATGGACTGGTTCCGGCGCCAGAAGGTGCGCAACGCGGTCCTGAAGAATTTTTCGGATTTCGAATCGGCCGGCGAGGACGGCGACTTCGACATCCTGCAGACTCTCGAGGCACTCGACGGCTCGCCGGCCTCGGAAAGTGCCGCCGAGTCGTACTCGCGGGCCCAGATCCTGCAGGTCATCGACGGCGCGGTGGCCGATCTGCCTGGACGTCAACGCGAGGCGTTTCTCTTGCGTTACTGGGAGGAACTCGATGTCGCCGAGACGGCACAGGCCATGGGCTGTTCGCAGGGCAGCGTCAAGACTCACTGTTCGCGCGCGGTGCACGCCCTGTCGAAAGCCCTGAAGGCGAAGGGAATAACACCATGAACCACACCAGAACCTCCGACTTTTCGTTCGATCCCGACGCGCTGCAAAACCGTCTGTCCCTGCGCATTGCCGCGCGCCTGAGCGAGCAGACCGCCAGCCTGGGGCCGGACGTCGGCGAACGCCTGCGCTTCGCGCGCGATCGCGCCCTGCAGGCTGCGCGCGAAGCCCGCCTGCGCAGCGCCCCGGCGGCATCGGTGTCAGTCACTGCCGGCGGCACCGCCCTGCTTGGTGGCGGGCCGAGCTGGTGGGTTCGGCTCGGCTCGGCGCTGCCGCTGATCGCGCTCGTCGCCGGGCTGCTGCTGATCCAGCGCAGCCATGTCAATGCCCAGATCGCCACCGCGGCCGAGATCGACGCGGTGCTGCTGGCCGACGACTTGCCGCCCACCGCCTACAGCGACGCGGGCTTCGTCGAATTTCTCAAGTCGCCGCGCAATTGACCGGTCCACTTGGGATGCCGGAGACCCGCTTTCCCGTCGGTTTGGCGCTGCGCGCAGTGGCGCGACGAGCGCTCGGACTGGCGGCGGCATGCGTGATCGGCGGGAGCGCCATCACGACGGCGGCGGCACCGGTCGCGATGCGCACGCCACCGAAGGCCGAGGAAGGCGTGCGCTGGCGCGATCTGTCGCCGGCGCAGCGCACCGCCCTCAGGCCGCTGGAGCGCGACTGGCATACCGTCGACGCCATCCGCAAGCGCAAGTGGGTCGAGATCGCGAGCCGGTTCGGCACCCTGGCGCCCGCCGACCAATTGCGCATCCAAGAGCGCATGACGGCCTGGGCCAAGATGACGCCAGAGCAGCGCGGCCAGGTGCGTCTGCAATTCCAGGAGGCCCAGCGCGCAGCGCCACAGGATCGGCAGGCGCAATGGGCGGCCTACCAGGCGCTGCCGCCGGACGAGAAGCGCCAGCTCGCCGCGCGTGCCGCAACGCCGGCGGCGACCGCATCCGCGGCCGTACGCGACGCACGCAGGCCGCTGCGTCCGGCGCCGCCGCGCAGCGACCGGCCGGGCCGCGAGGCCGGTGAAGTCAAGTCGAACATCGTTCCGAATCCGGGCCTCGCGGCCCCGCCGAAGCCGGTCGCTCCCACCGTCGTGCAGGCCGGCTCGGGGGTGTCCACCACGCTCATTTCGCGGCGCCCCAACCCGCCGCCGCACCAGCAGACGGGCTTGCCCAAGATCGCCGCGACCCCGGGCTATGTCGACGCCAGCACGCTGTTGCCCCAGCGCGGACCGCAGGGCGCGGCGACCCGGCCCGCCGCCCGCCCCGCCGACGCCCCGGCCTCTAAACAGCCATGACCGGCGCCGACGGCGAGCCGGCGCGCGAAGGCGCGCCGGGCCTGCTGCGTCGGATGGCGTGTTTCGTCTACGAAGGCATGCTGCTGTTCGGGCTGAGCCTGATCCCGGGGGCCGTGGGCGCCTTGTATCTGGCAGCGTCTGCGCGACCGGCCACGCCCGCCAGCGACGCGGTGCTGCGGGCGTTCACCTTGCTCCTCTTCGGTGCGTACTTCGTCCATTTCTGGTCGACCCGGGGTCAGACCTTGCCGATGCAGACCTGGCACATCCGCGTCGTGGGGCCCGACGGCCTGCCGCCGCGACGGGCCCGCGCCGTCGCGCGATTCCTCGCCGCCTGCCTGTGGTTTGCGCCGGCCAGCCTGATCGCGGCGGCCCTCGGCTGGAACCGCTGGCAGGCTTTGACCGCCGTGGCGGCGGGCATCGTGGCGTGGGCGCTGCTCGCGCTGCTGCATCCGCAGCGCCAGTTCTGGCACGACGCCCTGTGCCGGACCCGCCTCCTGACGGCCAGGCCGCCGGCACGACGCACCTGACCCGGCGGCAAGGCGCGTCGACCGCGCGGCACAATCTCGCGCCATGACCAATCCCCACAAAGGCCGCACCGGTCTGGACCGCGTGGTGCGTGCGACGGGCTATTCGATGACCGGCCTGGCGATGGCCTACCGCGGCGAAAGCGCGTTTCGCCAGGAGTTCTGGCTCGCCGTGATCCTGCTGCCGCTGGCATTCTGGATCGGCCGTGGCTGGCTCGAGGTGGCGCTGCTCCTGGCCACCGTGCAACTGGTGCTGATCGTCGAGTTGCTCAACTCGGGCATCGAGGCCGCGATCGACCGCATCTCCTACGACACGCACGCGCTGTCCAAGCGGGCCAAGGACCTGGCAAGTGCGGCGGTCTTCCTGTCGCTGGTTCTCTGCGGCGGCGTGTGGGCGGCGGCGCTGTGGCACCGCTTCGCACCGTGACGCGCTGGTCGATCTGCGTCTATTGCGGGTCGCGAGACGGCGACTCGCCCGCCTATGCCGAGGCGGCGCACCGTGTCGGAACCGAGATCGGCCGGCGCGGCTGGCAGCTCGTCTATGGCGGCGGGCGCAGCGGGTTGATGGGCCGGGTCGCCGACGCGGCGCTGGCCGCCGGCGCGCCGGTGGTCGGCGTGATCCCGACCTCGTTGATGCAGCGCGAGGTGGGGCACACCGGACTCACCGAATTGCACGTCGTCGAGACCATGCATCAGCGCAAGCTCATGCTGGCCGAGCGCAGCGATGCGTTCCTGGCCCTGCCCGGCGGCATCGGCACGCTGGAGGAATTGTTCGAGGTCTGGTCGTGGCGGCAACTGGGCTACCACGACAAGCCGATCGGCCTGCTCAACGTCGAGGCTTGCTACGACGGACTGCTCGACTTCCTGGGCCGCACCGCGCAGCGCGGCTTCATGACACCTTCGCAAGGCGCCCTGCTCGACGTCGGCGCCGACGCCTCGGCGCTGCTCGACCGGCTCGGTGCCGCCGCAGCGCGGGCCAACGCCCCCGACGACTACCGGCACATCTAGGCGTCGACCGTCAGACCGCCTCCTCGTCGGTCTCGCCGGTGCGGATGCGCACCACCTGCTCGACCGCGGCGACGAAGATCTTGCCGTCGCCGATCTTGCCGGTCTTGGCGGCCTTGACGATGGCCTCGATGCAGCGGTCGACGTCGCCGTCCTTGACCACCACCTCGACCTTGACCTTGGGCAGGAAGTCGACCACGTACTCGGCACCCCGGTACAGCTCGGTGTGGCCCTTCTGCCGTCCGAAGCCCTTGACCTCGGTGACGGTCAGGCCGGTCACGCCCACCTCGGCCAGCGCCTCGCGCACCTCTTCGAGCTTGAATGGCTTGACGATGGCGGTGATCTGTTTCATGGCCGGCTCCGGAGTCGCAATCTGGCGCCGAGTTTAAGCGCGGAATTTGGAGGTGATCGGGTAGCGCCAGTCGCGTCCGAAGGCGCGGTGCGTGACGCGGATGCCGACCGGCGACTGGCGGCGCTTGTACTCGTTGACCTTGATCAGGCGCGTCACCCGCTCGACCACCGCAGGGTCGAAACCGGCCGCGACAATGCTCGCGATGCCCTGGTCGTCCTCCATGTAGCGCTCGAGGATGGCGTCGAGCACCTCGTAGGGCGGCAGGCTGTCCTGGTCGGTCTGGTCGGGCTTGAGCTCGGCCGAGGGCGGGCGCGTGATGATGCGCTCGGG
>JBDSZM010000114.1:0-7627 GCA_039925165.1 Burkholderiaceae bacterium | reverse complement strand
GGAAAAGAAGACAACATCGAGGAGGAACCATCGCATGAGCCACGCTTTCATTCCCGCGCGCCGCCGCATCATCACCGCCGCCGGCTCTGCCGCCGTGCTCGGCTCCGGCTGGGTCGGCTCGGCGTTCGGCCAGCCCCAGGAGTTCAAGATCGGCCTGCTGATCGCGCTCAGCGGCCCGGCGTCGCTCTTCGGGCCGACGCAGCGCGCCTGCGCCGACCTCGCCGTCGAGAAGATCAACAAGGCCGGCGGCATCCTCGGCCGGCCGGTGCGGCTGATTCCGACCGACGCTGGCGGTGCGCCCGCCGAGACCGCGAAGTCGGCGGTGCGCCTGATGCTCGAGGACAAGGTCGATCTCTTCATCGGCTCGCACGACAGTGCCACGCGCGAGGCCGTCATCGCGACGATCAAGGGCAAGACGCCGTACATCTATTCGCCGGTGTACGAGGGCGGCGAGTGCTCGCCGAATGTCTTTTGCCTCGGCGAGACGCCGCCGCAGCAGGCCCAGCCCGCGATCGAGTACTTCAGCAAGGAGAAGAAGGCCAAGACCTTCCACCTCATCGGCGACGACTATGTCTGGCCGCGCAAGGTCAACGAGCAGGTCAGGAAGTTCGTTGCCCAGAATGGTGGCAAGGTGATCGGCGAGGAGTACGTGCCGTTCGGTGCGCCGAACAAGTTCGAGGAAGCGGTGACGCGCATCAAGGGCGCCAAGCCCGACGCGGTGATCTGCACGCTGGTTGGTGCCGACAACGTCAACTTCAACCGCACCTTCGCCGGCTTCGGCCTCGACAAGACGATCGCCCGGCTGTCGCTGCTGCTCGAGGAGAACACCTTGATGGGCATCGGCGCCGAGAACAGCGGCAATCTCTATTCGTGCATGGGCTACTTCGCCAACAGCCCGTCGGACGGCGCGAAGAAGTTCAAGGCCGAATACCTGGCCAAGTATGGCGACAAGGCCCCGCAGCTGGCGACGATCGGCGCCGACTGCTACTCGGCGCTGAATCTCGCCAAGGCCCTGTTCGACAAGGCCGGCGCGAACGACGCGAAGAAGCTCGCCGCCGCCTCCGAGGGCCTGGCGTTCGAGAGTGCCTCGGGCCGGGTCACGATGCACGGTCGCCAGGTCGACAAGGACATGTACCTGGCCCAGTGCAAGGGCACCGAATTTGAAGTCGTCAAGACGATCAAGGCGGTCAAGAGCGGGACCGCGTGCAAGGTCTGAAGGTCGCGCGCGGCCGGCGCGGGACGCCGGTCGCGAACTGAGGCGGGACGATGGAGCCGATCCTGGTCGCCCAGGCGCTCAATGCGCTGTACGGGATCGCCTCGCTGGCGGTCCTCGCCCTCGGCCTGGCCGTCGTCCTCGGCCTGCTCGGCGTGCTGAACCTCGCGCACGGCGAACTGGTGATGATCGGGGCCTACTGCGCCTACGTCGTCCAGGCCAACGGCTGGCCGTTTCTGGCCGCGGTGCCGCTCGCCATCGCCGTCTGCGGCGCGCTCGGCTGGGCCATCGAGCGCTGGCTGGTGCGGCCGCTCTACCAGCGGCCGTTCGACACGCTGGTCGTGACCTGGGGCCTGAGTCTGTTGCTGCGCAAGAGCGCCGAGGCGGTTTTCGGTCTCGGCTACAAGAGCCTGGGCGAGCCCATCGGCGGCACGGTCGAGGTCCTCGGCGCCACCTATCCCCGCTACCGCCTGGTGCTGATCGCCGTCAGCTGCGTCGTCCTCGGCGCACTCTTTCTCTGGTACGGGCGCAGCCGCACCGGCACGCGCATCCAGGCGATGGTCGGCAACCCGGAGCTGGCGCGCGCGCTCGGCATCCCGGTCACGCGCTACGCATCCGCGACCTTCGTCGTCGGCACCTGCCTGGCCGGCCTGGCCGGCGTGATGATCGCGCCGCTCGCGCCGGTCCAGCCCTTCATGGGCCTGGACCATGTCCTGATGTCGTTCTTCGTGCTGGTGGTCGGCGGCCTCGGCAGCGTCGCCGGGCTCGTCACCGGCGCGACCGTGATCGGCGGCGCCAACAGCATCGTCTCGGCGCTGAGCGACAGCACCGGCGGCTACTTCTCGGTGCTCGCCCTGGCGATCCTCTTCCTGTGGCTGCGGCCACGCGGCATCCATGCCCGTCACTAGCGGCCGGCGCGGGCTGGCCCGGGCGGGGTCGTTCTGGCGGGTCGGCGCAGCGGTTGCGGCGCTCGGCCTGCTGCCGTTCGTCGCCGGCGATTTCTGGGCCTACCAGCTCGGTCTTCTCTACCTCTATGCCATCGCTGCGCTCGGCCTCGGTCTGGCCTGGGGACGGGCCGGCTTCCTCCCGCTCGGACAAGGAGTCTTCTTCGGCCTGGCAGCCTACCTCTCCGGGCTGGCGCTCATCGCCTTCGACGGCAGCTTCTGGCTCCTGCTGCTGCTCCCGCTGGCGGCCTGCGCCTCGGGCGTGCTCGCCTTCGCCATCGGCGTGCTGGTGTTCCGGCGTGGCGAAAGCGGCCCCTACTTCACGATGATCACGCTGGCGCTGGCGCTGCTGGCCTACCAGATCGCCAACAACTGGGAGTCGGTCACCGGCGGCTTCAACGGCCTGAAGGGTATCCCCGGTCTCCCGGGGCTCGACAGCTACACCGCCGCGTACTACGTCGCCGCCACCGCGCTGGTCCTGGCGACGCTCGGCACGGCCTGGCTCTACCGCTCGCCGCTCGGCGTGCTCTGGGTGGCGATCTCCCACAACGAGCGCCGCGTGGCGCTGTTCGGCTTCGACACCAATCGGCTGAAGGCCGTCGCCTTCGGCGCCAGCGGGCTGCTCGCCGGCATCGGCGGTGCTATCTATGCGCCGCAGCAGGGCCTGGTGACGCCGCAGCTCTGTGGTTTCGTGCTCTCTGCCGATCTCGTGATCTGGGCCGCGGTCGGCGGACGCGGGCGCTTGCTCGGGCCGGTGCTGGGTGCGATCCTCATCGGCTCGCTGACCAGCAGCCTGCGCGATTCGTTCGCCTTCTGGGAGATCGCCCTCGCGGTCGTCTTCATCGTCGTCGTGCTGTTCTTCCCGCAGGGCCTGAGCGGCGTGCTGGCGCCGCTGCAGCGGCGCTTCGGCGCGCGCCCCGAGCGCTTCGCTGCCGTGGGCGCGCCGCCACGCGAGCAGGGCAGCGGCAGCGCCCGGCTCGAAGTCGATGCGGTCGACGTGCGCGTCGGCGAAGTGCGCATCCTCGACCGCCTGTCGCTGGCGTTCGAGCGCCCCGGCATCTACTGCGTGATCGGTCCGAACGGGGCCGGCAAGACCTCGACCTTCAACATGCTGACCGGCGAGCTGCCGGCACAGGCCGGACGCGTCACCTTCGACGGGCGTTCGCTGGCGCGCCTGCAGACGCATCGCATCGTCCGCCTGGGCATCGGCCGCAAGTTCCAGATCCCCTCGGTTTTCCCGGCGCTCACCATCGCCGACAACCTGGCGATCGCGCTGTGGAGCGGCCGGGCGCGGCCGCTCGAGCTGCTGCAACCTGGGTTGCGCGGCTGGACCAGCCCGGTGCTCGAAGCGCTCGTGCTGCGCTACCCGTTTCTCGGCGACCGCGAGCGTACCGCCGCCGAACTCTCGCACGGCGAACGCCAGATCCTCGAGCTGGCGATGGCGCTGCTCGGCGAGCCGCGCCTGCTGCTGCTCGACGAGCCCTGCGCGGGCCTGTCGCCGCAGGAGACCGCCCAGGTGATCGATGTCATCCGCTGGGCCAGCGAGCGCCGTGGCGCGACCATCGTCGTCATCGAGCACGACATGAGCCTGGTGCGCAAGCTCGCCGACCATGTGTTCGTGCTGCACAACGGCAACCTGCTTGCCGAAGGCGATGTCGCCGCGATCCAGGCCGACGCTCGGGTCCAGGCGATCTACGTGGGGGCGGAGAAATGACGGCCGGCGACAACGCGGTGCCAGCGCCGCCTGGCAGCGCGCCGCGCCTGGCCTTCGACGGTCTCGTCGGCGGCTACGGCGACGTCGCCGTCGTGCGCGGGATCTCCGCCACGGTCGGTGCGGGCGAGGTCCTGTGCGTGATCGGCCGCAACGGCGTCGG
The DNA here is from genome assembly GCA_039925165.1 of Burkholderiaceae bacterium. Taxonomy (GTDB): domain Bacteria; phylum Pseudomonadota; class Gammaproteobacteria; order Burkholderiales; family Burkholderiaceae_C; genus JBDSEG01. Next base: position 3,596 of record JBDSZM010000114.1, on the reverse strand, counting down.
CAAGAGCACGCTGCTGAAGATGCTCTTCGGCCAGTTGCCGCTCCGGGAGGGCCGGGTGCGCTTCGAAGGCCGGCCGATCGAGCATGTCGAGGCGTCGCGCCGGCGCGCGCTCGGCATCGGCTACTGCCCGCAGGAACGCCCGGTCTTCGACGACCTGAGCGTGCGCGACAACCTGACGCTGATGCGCGCCGACCGGGGTCTGGATGGGTTCGCGGCACTTTTCGAGCGCTTCCCGATCCTGCCGGAGCGCCTGAACCAGCACGCCGGAACGCTCTCGGGCGGCGAGAAGAAGATGCTCTCATTCGCGCGCGGCCTTTCCGAAGCCCGGCCGCTGCTGCTGCTCGACGAGCCGAGCGAGGGCGTGCAGTGGGAGAACATCCTGCACATGGTCGCGCTGATCGGCGAGCGCAGGGCTGCGGGGCATTCGTTCGTCGTCGTCGAGCAGAACCTCGCCTTCGCCCAGCTCATCGCCGACCGCTATCTCGTGATCGAGCAGGGCCGGGTCGTCCTGGAGGGGCACCACCGCGAGATCGGGCGCGAGCGGCTGCTGTCGCACCTGCACGTGTAGGCGGGTGCGGCCGCGCGCGGATGGCGCGACCGCCGACTGTTCCGTGCGAGTCGGCGGTTTCCACGCGCGGCTGACGCCGGCTTGGGCCCCGGGATCGCATCGGCCTGCTAGGCTGCGCCCCCATGACGACGCAGCAGCTCATTCTCAGCCTCGTGCTCGCGACCATGGTTTTTTCGGTCGCGCTGGAGCTGAAGGTCGCCGATTTCGCGCGGGTCGCACAGGCGCCGCGCGCCGTCGTATGCGGACTGATTCCGCAGTTCGTGCTGCTGCCGGTGGGCACCTGGCTCGCCACGCTGGTGCTCGACCTGCCACCGAACATCGAGGCGGCGATGATGCTCGTCGCGGCCTGCCCGGGCGGCTCGCTCAGCAATGTCGTCACCCATTTCGGACGCGGCAACACGGCGCTGTCCGTCAGCATCTCCGCCGTGGCGGCGGTGCTGGCGCTGTTCCTCACACCCTTCAACTTCACCTGGATGATGGCGACCAACCCGGCGACCGCCGACTGGATGCGCGCGCTCGCGCTCGATGCCTCCGACATCTGGTGGAGTCTGGTCGCGCTGCTGGCGGTGCCGATGGCCCTCGGCCTCACGGTCGGCCATCGCTGGCCGCGGCTGACCGAAAGGATCCGCAAGCCGCTCGGCACCTTCAGCCTGGTCGCGCTGCTGGCGTTCATCGCCGGCGGGCTCTACAGCCAGCGCGCCTTGCTCAACGTGCAGTTGCTGCCGCAACTCGTCATCGTGATCCTGCACAACGGGAGCGGTCTGCTGCTCGGCTATCTTTGCGCGCTGGCGTTTCGCGTCAGCGAAGGTGACCGGCGAGCCATCGTGATCGAGGGCGGCATGCAGAACTCGGGTCTCGCGCTCGGCATCATCGCAGTGCAGTTCAATGCCGATCTCGGCATGGTCATCATTGCCAGTCTATGGGGCATCTGGCACATCGTGTCGGGCCTGACGCTGGCGTTCCTGTGGAGGCGCAAGGATGCTCGACTGGCTTATTGAGGGCGGCACGGTCGTCGACGGCACCGGCCGCGCGCCTTTCACGGCCGATGTCGGCGTGCAGGGCGGCCGCATCGTGGAAGTGGGCCGCATCACGCGCGCGGCGCGTGAGCGCGTCGATGCGCGGGGCGCCTGGGTGACACCGGGATTCGTCGACCTCCACACCCACTACGATGGTCAAGCGACCTGGGATGAGACCTTCACGCCGAGCATCCACCACGGCGTGACGACGGTGGTGATGGGCAACTGCGGCGTCGGCTTCGCCCCGGTGCGGCCCGGCCACGAGGGCGATCTGATCCGGTTGATGGAGGGCGTGGAGGACATCCCCGGCGCGGCGCTTGTCGAGGGCATCCGCTGGAACTGGCGCAGCTTTCCGCAGTTCATGGATGCCCTCGACGCCACGCCCCACAGCCTCGACTTTCTGGTGCAGGTCCCGCACGACCCGGTGCGCATGGCGGTGATGGGCGAGCGCGCGTTCACCCAGCACGCCGCCGGGGCCGACGACATTGCGGCGATGCTCGCGCTTGTGGCCGAGGCGCTGCGGGCCGGAGCGGCCGGCTTCAGCACCGGCCGAACCGACAACCACCGCACCGCCGAGGGCCGGGAGACGCCGGCGGCAGAGGCATCGAAGGAAGAACTCTGCGGGATTGCCCAAGCCTTCGCCGGGCTCGGCCACGGCGTGATCCAGATGGTCAGCGATTTCGACGTGCTGAAGGGCCCGGAGCGTTTCGAAGCCGAATTCGATCTGGTCGAGCAGGTGGCGCGTGCGGCGGGCCGACCACTCTCCATGACATGGCTCCAGCGCGACCCCGGCGGCGCGCAGTGGCAGGCGATCCGCGAGCGCGTCGACGTCGCCGTGGCCTCGGGCCTGCCGCTCTACCTGCAAGTGGCGGCGCGCGGCATCGGCGTGATCGTCGGGCTCGATGCGAGCTTCCATCCGTTCATGGGGTTTCCTGCCTTCAAGGAGATCGCGCATCTGCCGCTTGCCGCACGCGCCGCGGCGATGCGCGAACCCGCACGCAAGGCCCGCGTGCTGGCCGAGAAGTCCGACCGCGTGGCGGGCGACGGCACGGCGATCCCGCCGCTCGTCGACATCCTGCTCGCGCGCATCGAACTTGTCAGCGGGCGCATGTTTCCGCTCGGCGCCACGCCCGACTACGAGCCGAGCGTGATGCAGAGCTTCCTGGTGCGCGCGAAACAGCGCGGGGTCACGGCGCTCGAGGCGCTCTATGACCATCTTGCCGAAGGCGAGGGCGCGAACCTCATCTACTTCCCGATCTTCAACTACAACGACGGTTCGCTCTCCGCGGTGCGCAGCATGCTCGAGCATCCGCGTGCACTCGCCGGATTGAGCGACGCCGGCGCGCATGTCGGTACCATCTGCGACGCGAGCTTCTCCACGTTCATGCTCACGCACTGGGTGCGCGACCGTGCCGACGGTCGCCTGCCGCTCGAGCGCGCGGTCGAGATGCTCAGCGGGCGCAACGCTCGCTACCTCGGCCTCGACGACCGTGGGGTGATCGCGCCCGGTCGACGCGCCGACCTCAACGTGATCGATCCGCGGCAGCTGCGCCTGGGAGCGCCGCGGGTGGTTCGCGACCTGCCGGGAGGCGGCAGGCGTTTCCTTCAGCCCACCGAAGGCTATGTCGGCACGTGGGTGGCCGGCGAGGTCGTGCAGCGCCACGGCACGGTGACGGCTGCGCGGCCGGGACGACTGGTGCGGCTGGGCGCAGCGGGTTGAGGGCGACGCCGGGTCTCCGACAAGCAAGCAATGAGCGCACGTCTAACCGGCAACGGGTGCCTTGTCCGGCACGGCCTTCGCGACCCTGTTGCTGATCGCCCTGATGATGGGCGCCAACCATGTCGCCGCGCGGATCGCCTTCGACCATGGCGTCGACGTGGCAACGGCGGTGACTTTCCGCAGCGCGATCACGGCGAGCGTGGTCGGCGCCCTGCTTTTCTGGCAGCGGGTACCGGTGCAGCTGACGGCGCGCCACCGGCGCGCCCTGCCGGCGATCGGTGTTCTCATCGCT
>JBDSZM010000113.1:0-6908 GCA_039925165.1 Burkholderiaceae bacterium | reverse complement strand
GCAGCTTGACGGCGTCCTTCTCTGTGAGCACGACATCCGGTGTGTCGTGCGGCCAGGGCAGGGTCTCGTAGCCATGGTGATCGGGCAGCGGTAACCGGTCGATCTGCAGTCCGGCCGCCTCGAGCATGCCGAAGAAACGCCCGGGCCGGGCGACGCCGGCGGCGGCGACGACGCGGCGCCCGCGCAGGGCCTGCAGGACAGGCATCGAAGCGGCGGCCCCGGTCACCCAGTCGGCCATGGGCAGCGCGCCAGCGAGTCGGCGCTGCGCCAGATGGCCGGACAGCGAGGTGGTGGGCGCGGGGGCGTTGTACAGGACCAGGCTGCGCGGTGAAACATGGGTCGGCATCGCTTCCCGCAGCGGCCCCGCCGGAAGCAGCCAGCCGTTGCCGACACCGCGCTCGTCGAACACGATCACCTCGGCCTGTCGGGCGAGTCGTCGATGTTGCAAGCCGTCGTCGCTCACGATCAGATCGACCTGCGGGTGACGCCGCAGCAGTTCGCGTGCGGCAGCGACCCGATCGCGTCCGACCACCACCGGAACGCCGGTGCGCAGGCGCATCAGCAGCGGCTCGTCGCCGCAGTCGTCTACCGATGTGTCGGGCTGGACGTCGACGAGCTCGTCCGACCTTCGCCCATGGCCGCGCGAGACGACGCCCGGGCTGCGTCCGCATGCGCGCTGGGCGGCCACGATCGCCATCACCGTCGGCGTCTTGCCCGCGCCACCGGCGATCAGGTTGCCCACGACCACCACCGGCACAGGCAGAACGTGGCTGCGGGCCCACCCTCGGTCATAGACCGCTGCGCGCAGCCGGACCAGGGCGGCATACAGGGCCGAGAACGGGCGCAGTGCCCAGGCCCAGGGACCGCGCCGCAACCAGACCTCCTGCAGCCACAGGCTCATCGGTGTCGGGTGCGGGGCCGCGGGCGATCGAAGGTTCGATCCGCGGCGGCGCGCGTCAACGCGATTCGCCGCCGGCGGTCGACTGGGTCGCGAACGTGAGCTTCGGCAGGCCGGCCCGCCGCGCCGCATCCATCACGTTGATCACGCTCTGGTGCGAGGCTGCCGCGTCGGCCGAGATGATGACGATCATGTCGTTCGAACCGGCCGCGGCGGTGGTCAGCTCGCCGGCCAGCAATTCGACGCTTCGGCCTTCGACCGGCTTGCGGTTGATGACGTATCGGCCGTCGGCCGCGACCAGCACGACGATCTCGTTCGGGCGGTCGCGCGGCTTGTCGGCCTGCGCCACCGGCAACGTGATCTGCAGTTCGGTGAACTTCGAGTAGGTCGTCGACAGCATCAAAAAGATGAGCACGACGAGCAGCACGTCGATAAAGGGGATCAGGTTGATCTCCGGCTCTTCGAGGCGTCGCTTGTGGAAGCGGATCGACATCGCCGGACCTCAGGCGGTTTGCCGCGGTACCGCGAATCGCATCAGGTGCGGCACTATGCGGTCGGTCGCGAGTTCCATCTCGAGCGTGTACTCGTCGACGCGGCCGCGGAAGTAGCGATACAGCATCAGCGACGGGATCGCGATGATCAGCCCGAAGGCGGTGTTGTAGAGCGCCACCGAGATGCCGTGCGCCAGCAGCGCCGGATTGCCGCCCCCGGTCGGCGCCTGCGAGCCGAAGATCTCGATCATGCCGATCACCGTTCCGAGCAGGCCGAGCAGCGGCGCCGCGGAGGCTATCGTCCCGAGCGAGTTGAGGTAGCGCTCCATGCGGTGCACCGCGCTGCGGCCGGCCGTCTCGAAGGTGTCGCGCAGCGCCGCTTCGGTGACCCGAGGGTCGGCAATGACGGCGCGCAGACCGGTCGCGAGCACGGTGCCCAGCATCGAGTTGTCAGCCAGCTTGTTGACCACGTCCGCTGCCGGTAAGTGCGACCGCGTCACCGAGATCACTTCCTCCAGCAGACGGGGCGGCATGACGCGCCCGCTGCGCAGGCTGGTGAAGCGCTCGATCACCAGCGCCAGCGCGGCGAACGAACAGAGCAGTAGCGGCCAGATCGGCCAGCCAGCGGCTTGTATGATCGAAAACAATCCGTTCCCTTCGACGATCGCGATTTTCGGCAGGCGCGATTATGGCCCGAGGTGATCGCGCAAGGTCGCTCGCCCGATGGGCACGTGGCAGCGGCGCGGCGCCGGATTCCACACTTCATCACCGTCCACCAAAACTGTGGATAACTTTGTGGGTAACAGCCTTCAAAACGTTCGCGAGCCGCGGATCTGCTGATGCCGGCTCACGTTGCTTGTTTGTTGAGCAGCAAAAGGAACATTCAAATCAACGAGTTAGACGATAGCTGCAGCGAATTGTGCGACGCTTCGGGGCGCGACGCCGCGCCCAGCCTGATTGTGGAGTTCTGGAGCCGCGCCGGTGCTGGCTTGCGTCGTGGTTGAAGCATCCGCGAGCGCCGCCCCGCCGTCGGCATGGGAGGTCGGGGCGCTGGTACGGACCGTCGCCGACGCGGTCGCCGGGCGCTTCGCGGTCTGCACCGTCCAGGGCGCCTTGTCGAGCTACTCCCGGGCCGCCAGTGGCCACTGCTACTTCACGTTGAAGGACGCACAGGGCGCGGCGGCCAGCATCCGCTGCGTCCTGTTCCGGCGCGCCGCCCTGCTGCTCGACTTCTCGCCCGCCGACGGCCAGCTCGTGCTGCTGCGGGGTCGCCTGGGTGTCTACGAGTCGCGCGGCGAACTGCAGCTCGTCGTCGAGTCGATGCGACCGGCCGGTGCCGGGGCGCTCTACGAGCGTTTCGTGCGCCTGCGCCAGCGGCTCGAGGGAGAAGGGCTCTTCGACGCCGACCGCAAGCGCGCCCTGCCGCCGCACCCTCGCCGCATCGGTGTCGTCACCTCGCTTGCGGCGGCGGCGCTGCGTGATGTGGTCACGACCTTGACGCGCCGCGCGGTGCATGTCGGCCTCGTGGTTTATCCGAGTCCGGTCCAGGGGACGGAGGCGGCGCGAGCACTCGCCGAGGCGATCGCGGTGGCGGGGCGCCGCGACGAGGTCGACGTCTTGATCCTCTGCCGCGGGGGCGGTTCGATCGAGGATCTGTGGTCCTTCAACGACGAAGTGCTGGTGCGTGCCATCGTGGCATCGCCGATCCCGGTCGTGTGCGGCGTTGGCCACGAGACCGACATCACCTTGGCAGATTTGGCTGCCGATTTGCGAGCCGCGACCCCGACCGCGGCGGCGGAGCTCGCGGCTCCGGCCACCCAGGACTGTCTCGACGACCTGGCGGCGCGTGCGCATGCCCTGTCGCGTCGCCTGCGGCGTCGCCTCGATGCGGACGCCCAGCACCTGGACGCCACGGCGGCGGGCCTGTTGCGTCCTGCCGAATTGCTGCACCGACGCCATCTCGGTCTCGACCATCGGGATCAGCGCCTGTCGCGCGCCGGCCAGGCTGTGCTGACAGCACGTGCCGCGCGGATCGAGCAGCTCGGCGCGCGCCTGCACCGCGCCGCGCGCGTCGTCATGCAGACGGACGGGCTGCGCTTGGCGGCGTGCGCGGCCCGGCTGTCGTCGGTCGATCCGGCGCGGGTGCTGGCGCGCGGCTACGCTTGGCTCACCGACGAGAACGGCACACCGGTGGCCTCGGTCCGCGTGCTGCACCCGGACGACCAATTGCAGGCGGTGCTGCACGACGGCAGCGCCCAGGTCCGCGTGGTGCGGGTCGACGCCGGATCGCCCTGACACCCTGTCGCCGGCGAGCTACCTACAATCCGGCAACCCCCAAACCGACAAGGAGATACGCTCATGGAACACAAGCTTCCGCCCCTGCCCTATGCCATGGATGCCCTGGCGCCGCACCTGAGCAAGGAGACGCTCGAGTACCACTACGGCAAGCATCACAACGCCTACGTCGTGAATCTGAACAATCTGCAGAAAGGCACCGAGTTCGAGTCGATGACGCTCGAGGAGATCGTCAAAAAGAGCTCGGGCGGGCTCTACAACAACGCGGCCCAGGTCTGGAATCACACCTTCTTCTGGAACTGCATGAAGCCCGCCGGTGGCGGCGAGCCGCAGGGCAGCCTGTCGGCGGCAATCAACGCCAAATGGGGCAGCTACGCGGCGTTCAAGGAAGCCTTCAGCAAGAGCGCGGTCGGCAACTTCGGATCCGGCTGGACCTGGCTGGTCAAGAAGTCGGATGGCAGCGTCGACATTGTCAATACCGGCGCTGCCGGCACGCCGCTGACCACCGGCGACACGGCCCTGCTGACCATCGACGTATGGGAGCACGCCTACTACATCGACTACCGCAACCTGCGGCCGAAGTGGGTCGAGACCTTCCTCAACTCGCTCGCCAACTGGCAGTTTGCCCAGACCAACTTCGGCTGAGCGGCGCGGCATTAAAACAAGCCGGACCTTGGGTCGGCTTGTATATGAACCATGCCGGGCCTGCAGCACGGGCTCAACCGTTGCCGAACGGCTTGCCGGTCAGCTTGCCGCCGGCCTTGATGCCACGTTTGGCAAACCAGCCCTGGTTCATCTCCAGCGCATAACGCACCGGCTGCGTGGAGCAGTGCGAGTCGAGGCTGCCGGGCGCCATCTCCTCGATGGAGGCGACCGTGCCGTCGTCGGCGATGAAGGCGATCGACAGCGGCAGCAGCGTGTTCTTCATCCAGAAGCATTGCGGTGCCGGTTGCTCGAAGACGAACAGCATGCCGTCGTTGGACGGCATGGTCTTGCGATGCATCAGGCCGATGGCGCGCTGATCGGGCGTTTGGGCAAGTTCGGCCTTGATGATGTGCATCCCAGCGCCGAGCAGGATCGCCGGCAGTTGCTGCGCGGCGTCCTGCGCGCAGGCCACGCCGGCGACGGACAGAAGGATGGCAGCGGCAGCGTGGCGCAGGACGATGGACGGCATCGGTGTCGACTCCAGTGATCGGCTTCCGCGATTGTCCCGCGGGTCGACACTTCGCGCTGGACTCGACTGGCGGGCAGCGGATCCACCCTTTTGTTGGCATGGAATATCTCGCTTTTCAGGCCCCAACGCCGCGCCGCCTGACCTGGGCGCGCCGCCATGGCGGCGGCGTCAGGCCTTTGCGGAAAACGCCCGCACCGGCGGACGCCTATTTTTTCAGGGCGCCTGGACGGCGTCCTGCGACGCGGCCGGCGGCGGCGTACGTACCAGCGCGGCAATGTTCTGCGCCAGTTGTCCCTTGGGACCTTGCACCACCTCGAAGCTGACCTTGCCGCCTTCCTTCAGGGTTCTGAAGCCTTCCATCTGGATCGCCGAGAAGTGGGCGAAGACATCTTCCCCGCCTTCGTCGGGCTCGATGAAGCCGAATCCCTTCGCATCATTGAACCATTTGACGGTGCCGGTGGCCATGGTGAAACTCCAGTGCGAAAAAGCGTGCGTGATTTTCAATTGCACACAAGGGACTGTCAAGGAGGATGGGTTTCGGCGCGCTGTGGCGTGGCGGGGACTTGCGGAACGGACCGGTGTCGCTATATCCGATGCTACGCAGCGCCACGAAGCAACTCGATAGAATGAATCCATGCCAGACGACCCCTCGCCGCCGCCTGCGGCACCTCCCGCGCGACCCGTCCCGGACGACGGTCAGGGGGCCGTGGTCGCGGAACGCCAGACCGCTCGAACCGAGCCGCCAAGGATGTATCAGGTCGTCATGCTCAATGACGACTACACCCCGATGGAATTCGTCGTGATGGTGCTGCAGGAATACTTCAAACACGATCTGGAAACCTCGACCCAGATCATGCTCAAGATCCACCACGATGGGCGCGGTGTCTGTGGCGTCTTCTCGAAAGACGTCGCCGCGACCAAGGTCGAATGGGTGCTCGCCGCCGCACGTCGCGGCGGCCACCCGTTGCAATGCATTATGGAGGCCGCATGATTGCCCAAGAGCTCGAAGTCAGCCTGCACATGGCGTTCGTGGAAGCGCGGCAGCAGCGCCACGAATTCATCACCGTCGAGCACCTGCTGATGGCGCTGCTCGACAACCCGTCGGCGGCCGAGGTGCTGCGTGCCTGCTCGGCCAACGCGGACGACTTGCGCAAGAGCCTGGCCGGATTCATCAAGGAAAACACGCCGACAGTGGGCGGCTCGGACGAAGTCGATACCCAGCCGACGCTCGGTTTCCAACGCGTGATCCAGCGCGCGATCATGCATGTCCAGTCGACCGGCAGCGGCAAGAAGGAAGTGACCGGCGCCAACGTGCTGGTGGCAATCTTCGGCGAGAAGGATTCGCACGCTGTTTACTACCTGCATCAGCAGGGCGTGACGCGCCTGGACGTGGTCAATTTCATCGCCCATGGCATCAAGAAGAGCGATCCGCCGGAACCGGCCAAGTCGAACGACCCGGCGCCGGGGGCCGAGTCCGACAAGGATGACGGCGACGCCAAGGGCTCGCCGCTCGATCAGTACACCCAAAACCTCAACCAGCTCGCCCGTGACGGCAAGATCGATCCGCTGATCGGACGCGAGTTCGAGGTCGAGCGGGTGATCCAGATCCTGTGTCGGCGACGCAAGAACAACCCGCTGCTCGTCGGCGAAGCGGGTGTCGGTAAGACCGCCATCGCCGAAGGGCTCGCATGGCGCATCACGCAGGACGAGGTCCCTGAGGTGCTGGGCGGCTCGGTCGTCTATTCGCTCGACATGGGCGCGCTGCTGGCGGGCACCAAATACCGCGGCGACTTCGAGCAGCGCCTGAAGGGCGTGCTCAAGCAGCTCAAGGACCAGCCGAACGCGATCCTCTTCATCGACGAGATTCACACCCTCATCGGTGCCGGGGCGGCGTCCGGCGGCACGCTGGACGCGAGCAACCTACTCAAGCCGGCGCTGAGTTCGGGCGCGATGAAGTGCATCGGTGCCACCACCTTCACCGAGTACCGCGGCATCTTCGAGAAGGATGCGGCCTTGTCGCGGCGCTTCCAGAAGGTCGACGTGGTCGAGC
>JBDSZM010000112.1:0-4009 GCA_039925165.1 Burkholderiaceae bacterium | reverse complement strand
TGCCGGCCGTCACCTTCTCGATTTCGCCCCACACGTTGCCCACGTCGACATAGGTGAACAGGCGCAGCGTGCGGTCGTTGCCGGCGCCCGGGACCGGGATATACAGCTCGGTATTGGCATTGAAGCGGCGGTTGCCGCCGAGGTAGGCACCGGTCACGTCGACCGGGCCGAGCGAGCCCTGGTCGAAGCCGCGCACCGTCCCCAGGCCGCCACCGTAGAAGTTCTTGAAGACCGGATAGCTGCGCCCGGACAGGCCCTTGCCCCAGCCGAGTTCGGCGTTGAAGGCGACGGTAAACTGCTTGTTGATCGGGATGTACTGCTGGACCTGCGCATTGGCGCGCAGGTATCGGGTGTCGCCGGCGATGCCCCAGTCGAGGTTCACGCGCGTGTAGCGACCGCTCGTCGGCACCAGCGCGCTGTCGCGCTGGTCGCGGCTCCAGCCCAGGGTCACCGGCACCGAGGTGCTGGTGGGTCCGAACTGCTCGCGGTACAGGAAGTAGTTGTTGGGCAGCGCGGTATCGCCCTTGATCTCGGTGCGCTCGAGCCCGATGCCGAAGAAGACCGTGTCGAACTCGCTGAACGGCACGCCGAAGCGGACCGCCACGCCCGGCGTGATGAACTGGTATTCCTCGCCCTGGCTGTTGAGCGGGCGCACCGTGCGATAGAAGATGTCGAAGGCGCGCGAGATGCCGTCGATCGTGAAGTAGGGGTCGATCGTGCTCAGCACCAGGGTGCGGCTCGAGCGGCTGGTGTTCAGTTCGATGCCGAGGTAGTTGCCCGAACCGAACACGTTGTCCTGCTTGATCGACGCGGTGAGCGACAGCTTGTCGGCCGACGAGAAGCCGGCGCCGAGCAGCAGGTTGCCGGTCGCCTTTTCCTTGATCGTGAGCGTGAGGTCGACCTGGTCGGGAACACCGGGCACTTCGGCGCTGTCGATGCTGACGTCGCTGAAGTAGCCCAGCCGGTCGACCCGGTCGCGCGACAGCTTGATCCGGGTGCCGTCGTACCACGCCGACTCGAACTGCCGGAACTCGCGCCGCAGCACTTCGTCGCGGGTCCGGCTGTTGCCGGCGATGTTGATGCGGCGCACGTAGACGCGGCGCTGCGGATCGGCCACCAGCGTCAGGCCGACCCGGCCGGTCGCGCGGTCGATGTCAGTGCGCGGCTCGACCTTGGCGAACGCATAGCCGAAGGTGCCGAAACGCTCGACGAAGGCGCGCGTCGTCGATGCGACATCCTCAGCGCGGTAGGGCTGGCCGGGCTTGATCGCCACCAGCGTCTTGAAGTCCTCTTCCTTGCCGAGGTATTCGCCCTCGAGCTTGATGCCGGTCACGACATAAGCCTGGCCCTCGCGGACATTGATCGTGATCGTGATGTCCTGCTTGTCGGGCGAGATCGCGACCTGGGTCGACTCGACCTCGAACTCGAGGTAGCCGCGGTTCAGGTAATAGGCCCGCAGGGTCTCGAGGTCGGCATTCAGCTTGGCCCGCGAGTACCGGTCGGCCTTGGTGTAGAAATTGAGCCAGCTGTCGGCGTCGAGGTCGAACTGGCCCTTGAGCGTGCTCTCTGAGAACGCCTTGTTGCCGGCGATGCGGATCTCGCGGATCTTGGCAGCGGCGCCCTCGACCACCGTGAAGGTCACGTTGACGCGGTTGCGCTCCACCGGCGTCACGGTCGTGACGACCTCGGCACCGTAGAGGCTGCGGGTCAGGTACTGGCGCTTGAGCTCCTGCTCGGTGCGGTCGGCCAGCGCCTTGTCGAACGGCTGGCCTTCGGCCACCCCGAAGTCCTTCAGGGCCTTCGTCAACTGTTCCTTGTCGAACTCCTTGAGCCCTACGAAGTCGATCGCCGCGATGATCGATCGCTCGTCGACGATGACGACCACGACGCCGTCCTCGACATCGAGCCGCACGTCCTTGAAGAGGCCGGAGGCGAACAACGCGCGCAGCGCGGCGGCGCCCTTCTCGTCGGTGTAGGTATCGCCGATGCGAAACGGCAGCGAGGCGAACACGGTGCCGGCATCGGCGCGCTGCAGGCCCTCGACCCGGATGTCCTTCAGCACGAACGGCTCGACCGCCCAGGCGGACCCGACCTGCAGTGAGGCGGCAAGAGCGACGGAGAGAACGCAGGGACGAAATAGGCTCGAGCGGGAAGAGGGTCGCATGCGCAGGGAGGGGGTCATTGCAGGCCCAGGAGGCGGGCCACATCGTTGTAGAGAGCCAGGGACATCATCATGAGCATGAGTGCCACACCGCCGCGCTGAAGCCGATCCAGCCAGAGCTCGGAGACCGGACGCCCGGTCACACCCTCGAAAAGATAATACATCAGGTGTCCGCCATCGAGCATCGGCAGCGGGAGCAGGTTGAGCACCCCCAGACTGATGCTGACGACCGCCAGAAAGCCGAGGTAATACGCCAGGCCGAGGCGCGCCGACTGGCCGGCGTAGTCGGCGATCGTGAGCGGACCGCTGAGGTTCTTGAGCGAGGCCTCGCCGATCACCATCTTGCCCAGCATCTTCAGCGTGAGGGTCGACATCTCCCAGGTCCGCGACGCGGCTTTTGCGATCCCGTCGAACCCGCCGTAGCGCACCAGCACCATCTCCGGCGGCTGGCCCGGAAACAGCTCGAGCCGGCCAACCCGCTCGCCGTTGACAACCGCCACCGCGGGCTTGACCACGGTCTCGATGCTCTGGCCGGCGCGCTCGACGCGCCAGCGCATCGGGCGCGCCTCGCCGCTGCGGCCGCTGGCGAGGATCAGCTCGCGCACCTTGCCGGCATCGACGATGGGCACGCCGTCGATGCTGAGCACCCGGTCCCCGGCACGCAGCCCGGCGGCAGCGCCCGGACCGCCGACGCGGACCTCGCCGAGCACCGGCTCGCTCAGCGGCTGGCCGATGCCGATGCGTCGCATGAGCTCGGCATCGACCTCTCGCGAGCCGAGCGTATCGAGCGGCAACAGCACCCGACGCTGGCCGTGACCCTCGCGGTCCGACACCATCAACTGCAGCGGCTCGCCGTGCAGCACCGCCCGCGTGACCTCCCAGCGCAGATCGGTCATCGAGCGCAGGTCGGTCCAGTGGGTGCCGTCGGCCGAGTAGGCGCGGACCCAGTCGCCGGCGCGCACTCCGGCCCGCTCGGCCAAGCTGTCGGCGGTCGGCGGGCCCAGCAGAGCGCGCGGCTCGTCGACACCGATCCAGTGGGCGGCCGCATACAGCAACACCGCGAGCAGCAGGTTGGCGATCGGCCCGGCGGCGACGATCGCCGCGCGCTGCCACAGCGGCTTGCGGTTGAAGGCCAGGTGATGATCTCGCGGCGCGACCGGGCCTTCGCGTTCGTCGAGCATGCGCACGTAGCCGCCCAGCGGCAGTGCCGACAACACGAACTCGGTGCTGTCAGGCGTGGCCTGGCGACGCCACACGACCCGGCCGAAACCGACCGAGAACCGCAGCACCTTGACGCCGCAGGCGACCGCGACACGGTAGTGGCCGTACTCGTGAATCACGATCAGCACTGCGAGGGTGAGCACGAAGGCGAGGACAGTGATCATCATGGGGCGAGACCGGCGGCGAGCCCCGCGGCATGACGGCGGCCCAGGGCATCGAGTTCGAGCAGGGATTCGAGCGACGCGGTCGCATCGGGGCCCGCCACGACGGCCTCGACGGTGCCGGCGTTGACGCTGTGAATCTGGTCGAAGCGGATGGTTCCTTCGAGGAAGCAGCCGACCGCCACCTCGTTGGCCGCGTTGAGCACCGCGGTGCTGCCGGGCGGTCCGCGCAGCGCGTCCCACGCCAGCGCCAGGCCGGGATAGCGCGCGAAGTCGGGCGGCTCGAAGCTGAGCGCGCCGAGCGCATGGAAATCGAGCGCGCCGGCCCCCGATTCGATCCGGTCCGGGTACGCCAACCCGTAGGCGATCGGCACCCGCATGTCGGGCGTGCCGAGTTGCGCCAGCACCGAGTTGTCGCGGCACACCACCATCGAGTGGACGATCTGCTGCGGATGGATCAGGACCT
>JBDSZM010000111.1:0-7239 GCA_039925165.1 Burkholderiaceae bacterium | reverse complement strand
CCGCGGGCGAGCGAGAAGCGGTGCATCAACACCCCGACCGCCATCGCGACCACGCTCTCGGACGGTGCGGTCGCGGCCGGCCGGGCGACATCAGGCGACGCGGCGGTCACGACCCCGCGGCGCGCCTTCGCATCGACCAGCGCGGCCGCCACCGCCGGCACGATCTGTCCGATGTCGAGCGGCTTGACCAGCGAGGCCAGCGCACCGAGCGCCTGGGTCTTGGCGAGGGTCTCGGGGTCGGAGAACGCGGACAGGAACATGAACGGAATCTGGCAGTACTCGCGCAGGTAGTCGGCGACGTCGAAGCCGCTCTTGCCTTCCATCCGAATGTCGAGCAGGGCCAGATCGGGGCGGTGCTCGCGCGCCAGCAGGATCGCGTCGTCGCCGTTGTCGGCGTCGATCACGTCGTAGCCGGCCTGCGCCAGCCCGTGGGTCAGCGTGGCCAGCACCAGCCGGTCGTCGTCCACCACCAAGATCTTGCCCTTGTGCGTCACGTCTGCATCACCTGCGGATGACGGCGCGCGAGTGGCGGCGCCGGGTTGCGTCTATCGATCCGGATTGATTGTGGGCCAAGTGGCCCGGCTCAGAGACTGTGCATGAATCCCGCGCGCCCGAGCAGACCGTCGCGGCGCGCCCGATCAAGGCGCCCAGCGCAGACCTGGCCGAGGGCGCGGCGAGCGTTCGCAACGCAGAGTGGCTGCGTTGCGGAGGGACCAGCCTGCGTGCGGGGCGGGCTCACAGCGTCTCAGGCGGCGTGAGCCGCACCAGCCCGGGCGGCGCGAGTTCGACCGTGGTGCACACGGCGTCGCCCTGCTGGACCAGCTCGAGCCGCGCGCTGCGGCGCGGCAGCAGCGCGCGCACCAGGCCGAGGCCCGAGACGCCGCCGCGATAGCCGGCGAGGTTGAAGCCGGCCGGCAGCCGCCCCGGATTGACGATGCGCACGCAGGCGCCGCTCGCGCTCGACGCGAGCGTGCACACGATGTCCGGCGCGCCGGCATCGGCCGGCGCGGTCGCGCCGGCGTGCTTGACCGCATTGGTCAACAGCTCGTTGAGGGTCAGCGCGACCGGGATCGACTCGGCCTCCGGCAGCGACCAGGCCTCGGCATCCGCCGCAACGCCGAGCCGCTCGAAGCGGATCGTGCGACCGAAGGTGCGCTGCACCGAGGCCGCGATCGCCTCCACCACGCTCGCCAGCCGCAGCGGGCCCGACACCCCGACCTGCAGCCCGTAGACCTGGGCGATCGCCTGCACCTGGCCGACCACCTCGGCGATCACCCCGGCGACCTCGGGCTTGCGCTGGGCGATCTGCTGCAGCAGGCCGGCCACGCCCTGCAGGTTGTTCTTGATCCGATGGTGGACCTCTTTCACGAGCATCTCGCGCTGCGCGATCGCGGCGTCGAGTTGCGCCTGCGCGGCGGCCCGCTGCTCGGTGACGTCGGTCGCCACCACCAGCAGCTGGTCGGGCGCGCCGCCGGGCGCGGAGGCGAGCGGCAGGTAGCGCGCGTCCCACACCTGCGGCCGGCCGGCCTGCGTGAAGCGGTACTCGTGCAGCGTGACCTGGCTCGAGCCGAGCGCCTGCTGCATGTGGCGACGCCGCTCGGCCGCGATCGGCGGCTTGAAGATCTGTTCCGGCGTGCGCCCGATCAGGGCCGGCGCGTCGGCATGCAGGCTCTGCGCGGCGAGCTGGTTGATCTGCAGGATCTTCAGCGTCGCCGCGTCGCGCAGCGTGATCGCCAGCGGCGCGGCCTCGATCACGCGTTGCAGCGAGGCCTGCGCCTGCGTCATGCCGGCCTCGGCCTGGCGCCGCCGCTCGATGTCGAGCAGTGCGTAGGTGAGTTGCCGGCCGGTCGCCTCGCGGCCGGTCGCGACGGCGTTGCCGACGACCCAGAACGCGCGCCCGTCGCGCGCCAGCACCTGGCACTCGAAGGTCTCGGCGCGGCCTTCGACCAGGTCGTCGAGGTACTGGGTGCGGCGGAACGGGTGGTCGTCGTCGGCAGTGGCGACGGTCGAGATCGGCTGGCCGAGAAAGTCGCGCAGCTCGCCGCCGAACATGCGCCGCGCCGAGCGGTTCATCCACTCGATGCCGTGCGGACCGACGGTGACGATACCGACCAGCACCGAGTCCAGGATGGCCCGCGTACGCTCGGCCTGCAAGGCCACCGAGCGCTCGGCGCGATGGCGCGCGTCGACATTGACGTACGAGGCGATGAAGCCGCTGGCCAGATCGCCCTCGACCACCAGCCGGGTGCTGACCTGCGCCCACACCAGCCGGCCGTCGCTGCGCCGCAGCTGGCGCTCGCCGCTCCAGCGGCCGTGCATCTCGAGGGCCACCTGCTCCCGCGCGAACGCCCGCTGGAAACCCAGCGGATCCGGGAACAGCGCCGCCAGCTCGAGCCCGAACAGATCGTCGACCGAGCAGCCGAGCAGATGCGCCAGCGCGTCGTTGGCACGCTGGATCCGGTCCTCGCGGACATAGGCGATGCCGACCTCGGACAGGCTGAACATCAGCTCGCGGTCGCGCAGCAGCAGCTGCAACTCGATCTGCTGGGTCTTGAGCCGGGTCACGTCCGACAGCACCGCGATCGTCTCGCGGTACCCACCGGCTGGCGCGCCAGCGCCGCGCACCGACAGCGCGTACCAGAGCCGCGCCGGGGCCGGCCCAGGCTCGATGCGCTCGAACTCGATCTCGTAGATGTCGCCCTGCGCCAGCGCGGTGTCGATGTCGGCCGCGATGCGGTCGGACGACGCATGCCTGCCGAACAGTTCCTGCACGCTGGCGCCGGCGACCTGCCCGGCGCCGAGTCCCAGCATCGCTTCGAAACGGCGATTGCAGCGCACCAGCACGTTCTCGCGCAGGTAGGCAATGCCGGCGGTGGTGCTTTCGAGGATGGTGCCGAGCTCGTGCAGCAACTGCTCGCTGCGCTCCTGCGCCTGCTGCTGCTCGGTCACGTCGAGCGTCACGACCGAGGTGGTGCGCTGGCCCGAGCCCAGCACCGCCGGCTCGACCCGCGTCAGCAGCCAGCGCTGGCCCAGCTCCGGGTGGCGGATCGCATAGCGCACCTCGGCGCGCTCGCCGCGCCGCAGTGCGCTCTGCAGGCGCTCGAACGAGGGCAGCGACTCCGGCACCACGATCTCGCGCTTGATCGACTGCAGCGCGACCGAGGTCGACGCGCCTGCGCCGGCGGGCCCTTCGCGGCCCTCGCGATGGCGCTGCCGGACCCAGCCGACCGACTCCTGGAAAGTCGCCAGGCCGACACCGGCGGTTTCCATCATGGCGCCGATCTGCATCTGCGCCAGGTCACGCTCCTCCTCGACGCTGCGGTCCTCGACCACCGCCATGTAGCGGTCGCGTCCGGCCGCCGAGCGATAGCAGCGCACCACCGCGCGCAGGCGCCGCGACGCATCGGTGCCCTTCCCGATCCAGCCACGGCATTCGATCGCCGCCGCGCCGGAGCGCAGCGCCGGCAGCGGTTGCCCGCCCTCGAAGCCGAGCAGCTGCTGGAGTTGCGGATCGGCCTGCCCGACCAGCACCGGCACGGTCCCGACCAGGGCCTCGAAGGCCGGGTTGGTCCGCACCAGCAGCCCGCTCTGATCGAGCAGCACCATGCCGACCGGACTCAAGTCGAACCAGTCGTCGAGCTCGCGCAGCGAGTGGTCGGCGCGGGCGCGCGCGATGTGCTCGGCGGTCGAGTCCTGCATCACCGAAAGATGAAACAAGGCCCCGGCCTCGTCGCGCAGCACCCGGCGCGAGGCGCGGAACCAGCGCTCGCGGCCCTCGGCGTCGATCAGGCGGCGCTCGGGCATCGCGGTGGCCCCGGGCGGCCCGTCGAAGCCCGCCAGCGAACCCTGGCGCGACGCCATGCTTTCCTCTCGGTCGGCCTCGGGCTGCAGCGCGATCGGATCGGTGCCCACCAGGCGCTCGCGCGGCAGCCCGCAGAACGCGAGAAAGGCCGGGTTGACGTCGACGATGCGCTGCCCGTCGTCCTGCAGCAGCACCGGGAACGGTGATTCCCAGAAGACCCGCAGGACCTCGCGCAGGCCGTTCGAGAGATCGTGCGGCAGATGCGGCGCCACCGGTTCGACGTGCACCGGTGGCGCCAGTCGCAGTGCCGAATGGACCTCGTCGAGGCGGCGCCACGCGAGCCCCAGCACACGCCCGTCGGGCAGCCGCGCGTCCGGCACGCTGCCCACGACCGGCAGCCGCTGGGCCGCGCGGCGCAGCCACTCGACCGCGGCGCTGCCGAGCACACCGGCCAGATCGCCGATGGGTGTGCCGGCGTCGCAGGGCAGCAACCGCAGCGCGGCGATGTTGGCGAAAACGACGCGCGGCTCGGCGTCGAACACCACCACCGCATCCGACAGCACGTCGAAAAAGGCGTGCCAAGGCGCGACCGCGAGCGGCTCGCCCCGGCGCAGCTTGGGCAAGGTCAGGCGCGACACCGTCGCAGTCTCAATCGAGTTCGACCGCCGCCGCCAGCGCGCGCAGCTGGGCGCGGTTGATCTCGGACACGCTCATCATCAGCGCGTCCGCGGCGGCGCGGAAGTCGGACAGCGAGGCCGCCTCGATCGCCCGCACCAGTTCGAGATAAGGCTGGTACGGCCCGGTCGACTCGACCAGCGCCTGGTGGACTCGCGGTGCCACCGGCAGCGTGCCCATCAGTTCGGCCAAGGGTTGCTGGAACATGCGGTCGAGCAAGGAGAAGACGCCGCAGATGAAGACCTCGTTGCGCATCTCCTCATCGCCCGAGCCGCGCATCAGCTCCTCCATCAGCAAGCCGCGCCGGACCGCGGCGAACATCACCGGGCGCATGTCAGGGTCCTTGCTGGCGGTGGCCAGCAACAGCGCCAGCCAGCGCCGCAGCCGCTCGTAGCCGAGCATCATGATGGCGTGGCGGAACGAGCTGATCTCGACCCGCAGGCCGAACGCCGGCGAGTTGATGTAGCGCAGCAGCTTGAAGGCGAGTGCCGGGTCGCGCTTGAGGGTCTGCTCGAGCCGATCGATCGGCTCCTCGGCCTGGACCCGGTGGATCAGCTCGGTGATGACCTGCAGGTCGGGGCGCGAACCGCCGCGAGGGCGCCCGCCGCCCGCCACCACGTCGTCGATCGGCCAGCCCAGCACCGCCTCGGCCCCACGCTCGAAGCTGGTGCGCATGTCGGCCAGCGAGTTGACCCCCGAATACACCGACGCGATGCGCCGGTTCACGCCCGGCGGCGCCTCGGCGCCGGCGCCGCCGCGCCGGTCGTCGGCCAGCTCGATGATCGAATAGCGGAAGCACGGCAGTACCTCGCGCGGCAGCTCGGCCAGCGGCCGGCCCTTGAGCAGCAGCGTGTTGCCGTTGCGGTGCAGGGTGACGATGCCCTCGGTGTTGGCGGAGTCGCAGGCCATGAAGGCCGGCACCTCGACCATCAGGTTGGGCGATGGCTGCGCCCGCAGCAGGTCGACCAGCAGCGATTCGCTGGCGACGTTGAGCGACACCCGCGAGCCGTTGGCCGGCCACACACCGCCGATCGCATGCAGCAGCTGCGCGGCGTCGAGCACCAGGTCGGAGCGCAGCGGAAACACCGTCAGGCGCGTCGCCGTCACCGAGCGCTGGCGGTCGATGAAGGGCGAATAGCCCAGGGCCACCTGACCGAGGATGGCGATGTCGAGCACGCTGGACCTTTGCGGAGTGATCAGGGTGGAAGGAGGGTCGCCCGGGCCGCACGCCGCGCAGCGCGGGGCCTCAGAGATGGTCGAAGAGCGAGAGCCGTTGGACCATCGCATACGACTTGAGTGCGGCATCGTAGCTGGTTTGCCGGGTCTGGAATTCCGACACCGCGGCGGCCAGGTCCAGGTCCTCGGCCAGCGAACGCTCGGTCTGGCCCATCAGCTTGACGTCGCCCAGGCGCGAGGTTTCGGTGTCGATGCGGCCGAGCATCTGGCCGGCGAGCGCGCGCGCCGAATGGACGCTCGAGAGCGACGCGTCGAGGTCGCGCAGCGCGTTGCCGTTGGCCTGCGCGATCTGCGGGCCGGTGCGCCCGGCGGTCGCGAGGGCGGTGGCGGCGCGATCGAGCACGTCGAAGATGCTCAGGTCGGCGCTCGACGGCGCGGCGTTGAAACGGTCCCCGTCGGCCGGCTTGCCGGTCACCGTCATCGACATGCCGTCGAACTGGATCGCCTTGCCCGACACGTAGGGCGCGGCGGTGATCGCCGTCGGCAGGCCGTTCTCGAGCACGGCATAGGTGGTAACTCCGGCGCTCACGCCGAACTGCACGGTGTAGCTCGAGCCGGTCAGCGCACCCGGGTCGGTCACGCTGCCGGCGTCGATGCGCGCCTGCGTCACGCCGGTGCCGGCGCTCGTCTCGAACACGCCGTTACCGCTGCGCGATGACAGGAAGACCGCGCCACCGTCGACGCTGAGCGGCAAGCCGGTCGTGGCGTCGGTGGTCGACTGACCGCCGGTGCCGACGAAGCGCACCCCGCCGGGCGCATCGACGAACGGCGCCTGGGTCGCACCCTGGCCGGCGAACAGATGTCCGCCCGCCGCATCGGCGCGGTTGGCGACCGCGAGCAACTGCTGGCGGATCTGCGCGATCTGGTCGGCCATGTTCTTGCGTTCGGCATCGCTGTAGGTGCCGTTGCCGGCGGCGACGATGGCGTCGCGCGCCTGCTGGATCAGCGCGCCGGCATCGGCCAGCGCGCCCTCGGTCTGGCTCATCGCGCTGCGGCTCGCGTCGACCGCGCGCTGGCTGGTCTCGCTGCGCACCACGCTGGCCAGCGCGCGCTCGGCGCGGGCGGCGGCCGCCGGGTCGTCGCTCGCCTTGTTGACCCGCTTGAGCGAGGTCATGCGCTGCTGCGACTCGGCCAGCTCGGACTGGCTGCGCTGCAGGTTGGCGATGCCGACGTCGAAGGACTGGGCGGTGCTGATTCTCATGGCGGGCAGGCGGGTCGGTCGTCGGGCGGGGCGTGCGGCGCGCGGGCTCAGCGGCCGAGGTCGAGCAGCGAATCGAACACCGTCTGCGCGACCTGCAGCATCTTGGCGGCGGCCTGGTAGCTCTGCTGATACTGCATCAGGCGGGCCGCTTCCTCGTCGAGGTTGACGCCCGACTTGGAGGTCTGTGCGGTCTGCGCCGAGGTGGCGATGCTCTCGGACATCTCCGACGTGAGCCGCGCCCCCTGCACCCGCACGCCGATGCCGGCGAGCACCGAGGCATAGGCCTCGGTCAGGGTCTCGCCGTCGAGCATCGCGCGGTCGCGCA
>JBDSZM010000110.1:0-12611 GCA_039925165.1 Burkholderiaceae bacterium | reverse complement strand
GCGCGGCATTCGTTCATCAGCGTGCAGGTGTGGTCGATGTCGGCCAGCGCGGCGGTCTCGAGGATCTCGAGCGTGAGACGCGGCGCGATCGGCGTGGCGTAGCGTGCGAGCAGCGCGGCGAGGTTCTGCGCGAACAGCGGTTCCTGCAGGTGGCGCGCCGAGATGTTGATGCTGACCGACAGGTCCAGGCCCTGCCGCTGCCAGCGTGCGAGTTGCTCGATGCCCTGCGCCAGCACCCAATTTCCCACGCTCACGCTCAGTTCGGTGTGCTCGATCAGCGGCAGGAACTGTGCCGGCGACACCACGCCCAGGTCCGGGTGCTTCCAGCGCAGCAGCGCCTCGACGCCCAGCACGCGGTTGCTGCGCATGTCGACCTTGGGCTGGTAGTAGAGGCGGAACTCCTCGGCCGCGAGCGCCTCCTGGACCCGACCGAGCGCGACGAAGCGGGCCTCGGTGCGCCGGTCGTGCTCGGGGTCGAAGAAGAGGTAGCCGTCGCGCCCGGCCTGCTTGGCGCCGTACATCGCGTGGTCTGCGTGGCGCAGCAGGGTCTCGGCGTCGGCGCGATCGAGCGGGAAGACGGTCGCGCCGATGCTCGCCGACACCGTCGTCGGCCCGGCGCCCACGCCGAGCGCGTAGGGCTCGTTGATCTTGCGCAGCACGCGCTGCACGGCGTGCCGGCTCTCCTCGATGGTCGCGGTGCGCAGCAGCAGCACGAACTCGTCGCCGCCGATGCGCGCGACCGCGTCGTCGCCACCGGCCCAGGCGCGCAGCGAGTTGCGCAGCCGCCCGGCCAGTTCCTTCAGCAGCCGGTCGCCGGCGGCGTGGCCGTGGGTATCGTTGATCGGCTTGAAGCGGTCGAGATCGAGGTAGCACACCGTCAGCAGAGAGCCCTCGCGGTCGCTCACCTCCAGCGCGGTCGTCATCATCTGCGCCAGGCGGACCCGGTTCGGCAGCCCGGTCAATTCGTCGACGTGGGCCTGGACCTGCAGCCGCTCGAACTGCTCGCGCGCCTGCGTCACGTCGGCATAGGTCATGACGTGGTTGCGCACTGCGCCGGCGGGTTCGCGCACGGTCGAGATGGTGATCCGGCGAACGCAGGGCTGACCGTCGGGCCGGCGTCCCTCGACCTCGCCGCGCCAGTAGCCCTCGCCGGCGAGGCGGTCGTGCAACGCGCGCAGGGCGAGCGCGGCCGGGGTGCCGGCCTCGGCCGGCTGCAGCAGCGTCGGCACGGTGCCGATCAGGTCGGCGTGGCGACCGCCGCAGATCTCGAGGTAGGCCGGGTTGACTTCGAGGATGCGGTGCCGTGCATCGGTGATGAGCAGGCCCTCGCGCAGATGCTCGAAGAGGCTGTCGGTGACGTGCCGGCGCTCGCGCGCCTGCTGGCGCAGGCTGATGTCGCGCGCGGTCACGACCAGCCGCATCGGCGTGGCGTCGACGCCGCGCTGCGTCACGAGGACGCGGATCTCGAACCAGCGCCAGCGCGCATCGCGACAGGCGAGACGACACTCGACGACGGCCGCGCCGGTCGCCGCCGCTCCAACCGGCTCGATGCAACGCTTCAGGCGATCGGCATCGTCGGGGTGGACATCCGCCCAGAAGGCCGTGAGCGTGCGGGTGGACACCGGCGAGGTGCTGCCGAGCATGCGCAGCCAGCGCCGCGA
Organism: Burkholderiaceae bacterium; assembly: GCA_039925165.1. GTDB lineage: Bacteria > Pseudomonadota > Gammaproteobacteria > Burkholderiales > Burkholderiaceae_C > JBDSEG01. The sequence goes on along the minus strand of JBDSZM010000110.1, from coordinate 10,950 downwards.
CAACGTGACCCGGCCGGCGCGCACGTCCCACTCGGCGACACCGATGTCGGAGGCGTCGAGGGCGAGCCGCCAGCGCCGCTCGCGCGCCGCCAGTTCGTTCATCAGCACGCTGGTCAGCACCGGAACGACCGCGAGCATCGCAAAGTAGGCGGCCATCATCGACACGCCGTGGCGGGCGTCCCCCGTCAGGCCGGCGTGCGTGCTCGCGATCCAGGTACTGAGCGCGATCAGCAGCGCGGTCGACGAGGCCGCGAAGATACCGCTGCGAAAGGCGACCCAGCACAAGGCCAGGGCCGGAAAGAAGCCGAGCGGCGCCAGCGCCCAGGGCGGCGTGTGCGGGGACGCAAACTCGAGCAACCCCCCGAGCAGCGCGATGCCCAGCAGCACCAGGCTGCCGACCGAGCGCTGCGGACCGAGCCAGCTGTCGATCGCATTGCGCGACAGGGTGAACAGCGGCACGCCGACGAGCAGCGACCCGAGCGCGACCGAAAACCAGGTGGCGGCCCAGGTCGCGACGAGGTCGCTGGCGATCGGCGGCCGGACATCGGGCGTGGCCAGCGCGACCAGCGTGACGAGCGTGGCCGTCAGCGCCGGCCCGATCGCCAGTGCATGGGTGGACAGCAACAGCATGTCGCGCCGACGATCGAGTTCGATGTGCAGCCCGCGCTGGCGCAGCTTATGCGCCGCGAGCAGAGGCCCCGCGAGGTGCGCCGACGCGACCAGCGCCGACTCGAGCGGCCCGGCGCCGGCCGCGAGGCACAGCGCGCCGAGCGCGATCCACAGCGCGGGCCAGAACCGGGGGCCCCAGCGCAGCAGCGCGGCCAAAGCGATGCCTGCGGGCGCCCAGACCACGGGATGGGTGGCGATCTGCGGCCCGATGCCCGCCAGGCGTCCGGCAACGTAGCAGCCGAGGGCAACGATGACGAATCGTTGCATCCAGCGCCACAGCACCTGGCGCTTGATCCCGCTGAAACGCGGGGGAGCGGTCAGGGGCAGCTCGATGTCGGGGATGCTGCGCACGGAAGAGGGTGGGGTCGGGGGCAGGGAAATGTAGCTCGGCCGGCGGGCTGCGCTCAGGGCGCGACCCTCGTTCTGCGCAGATCGGGGGCGGGTCGATACGCAGCCGCGGCGCCCAAAAGAAAGCCACCCGTCGGGGTGGCTGGCCAGGCAATCCGCATACCGTCTGTCAGAGCGCGAAATCTTCGATTTTCTGGCCGGTGGTCAAGGCGGCCTTCAACCATTTCGGCTGCAAACCTCGGCCACTCCAGGTATCGCCGGTGCGGGCGTCCCGATACTTGGGTGCGACTTTCGTACCCTTGCCCGAACCGGTTTTGACCGCGGGAGATTTTTGCGTCAGGTCGGAGACGCTCAAACCATATTCCCTCATCAGGGTGCGAACTTGATTCAGAGCGCCTTCGCGCTCGCTTTTCCGGGTGGTTTCGATCTCCCGCTCGAGCTGTTCTTTCTGCGCTACCAGTTCCTGCAAGGTTGCCATGTCGATTCCGCAGAGTATGAATGGCGGAATTATACGGACGGGTATCTTGCTGGCAAGCGCTGAATGAAAGAATCCGCTCACCGCTCACCGATCACCGAAGGCGCATATCCGTTCGCGGCGGCTCGGCGGGTTTGTACCGAGCGGCCCTGGGCGAATCCGCTGTTGGATGCAGTTATCCCGCGCGCTGGGCGCTCAAACCGGCGGCGGGACGTATCCGGCCGGCTGCTCGGCGCCGTCGCCGAAGAAGAAATTCTCCATTTGCCGCGCCAGGTACTGGCGGGCTCGCTGATCGGCGAGATTCAGGCGGTTTTCATTGACGAGCATCGTCTGGTGTTTGAGCCAGAGTTGCCAGGCCTCCTTGCTGACTTCGTTGTAAATGCGTTTGCCGAGATCGCCGGGATAGGGCGCGAAATCGAGGCCGGGCGCCTCTTTCTTGAGATGGACGCAGAACACGGTGCGTGACATGGCGAAACTCCGGAAAAGTATGTGAATGGCGAAAGCGTCGCCGCGGTTTCAGACCTTCTTGACGAGAACCTGGGACCGCCGGTCCCAGTTGTATTTGCGCTTGCGCGCCTCGGGCAGCCACTCGGGCTCGACCTGCACGAAGCCGCGCTTGATGAACCAGTGCATGGTGCGCGTGGTCAGCACGAAGATGCTGTCCAGGCCCATCGCCTTGGCGCGGTGCTCGATGCGCTTCAGGATGCGCTCGCCGTCGCCCTGGCTCTGGACCGCGGGCGAGACCGTCAGCGCCGCCATCTCGGCCGTCCGGGCCTCGGGGTAGGGGTGCAGCGCGGCGCAGCCGAAGATCACGCCGTCGTGTTCGATCACCGTGTAGTGGCCGATATCGCGCTCGATCTCGGTGCGGTCGCGCTTGACGAGCGTGCCGTCGCGCTCGAACGGTTCGATCAATTGCAGGATGCCGCCGATGTCGTCGGCGCTCGCCTCGCGCAGGCTCTCCAGCTTCTCGTCGACCACCATGGTGCCGATGCCGTCGTGGGTGAAGACCTCCATCAGCAGCGCGCCATCGACCGCGAACGGCAGGATGTGCGAGCGCTCGACCCCGCCGCGGCAGGCGCGCACGCAGTGGCGCAGGTAGAACGCGGAGTCGCTCGGCAGGTTGGGCGGCGGCAGGTTGGCCAGCATCCGCTCCGCATCGGCCAGGGTCAGCTCGGTGTCGATCCCGCTCGCCGCGTCGGAAGGATCCTCGCGGATGCCCGGCACCTCGGTCACGAACAGCAGCTTGTCGGCCTGCAGCGCCACCGCCGTGCTGGTGGCCACGTCCTCCATCGTCAGGTTAAAGGCCTCGCCGGTGGGTGAGAAACCGAACGGCGACAGCAGCACCATCGCACCGATGTCGATCGCACGCCGGATCGAGCCGGCGTCGACCTTGCGCACCAGGCCACTGTGGATGTAGTCGACGCCGTCGACAATGCCGACCGGGCGTGCCGTCAGGAAGTTGCCCGACACGACCCGCACCGTCGCATTCGCCATCGGCGTATTCGGCAGGCCCTGCGAGAACGCGGCCTCGATCTCGAAGCGCAACTGCCCCGCGGCCTCCTGCGCCGAATCGAGCGCGACCGCGTCGGTGATGCGCAGGCCGTTGAAATAGCGCGACTCGTGGCCCTTGGAACGCAGCTGCTCGTTGACCTGTGGCCGAAAGCCGTGCACCAGCACCAGCTTGATGCCCATCGCATGCAGGATCGCCAGGTCCTGGGCGAACGGATTGAGCTTGCCGGCGGCGATCAGCTCACCCGCGATCGCGACCACGAAGGTCTTGCCGTGGTAGGCGTGGATGTGCGGCGCGACGGCGCGGAACCAGGGGACGAAGGTGTGGGGAAAGACGAGGCTCACGGCGCGAAAATCAGGGCAAAAGCTCGGTGCAAAAAGTGTGCGCGATTCTGGCACGCGTCGTTGACGCGGCCGGCCCGGTAGGCGCAGCATCGTCGCCCCTTTCTAATCACCTCAGGAGATCGACCATGGATCCGTTCCAGACACCCGGCGCCTTCAGCTGGAGCGAGCTGATGACGACCGACCCGGCCGCCGCCACCGAGTTCTACAAGGGCCTGTTCGGCTGGACCATTGAGCCGATGGATATGGGCATGCCCTACAACGTGCTCAAGGTCGGCGAGTCGGCGATCGGCGGCATCATGGGCCTGCCGCCCGGTGCGCCGGTGGGTATGCCGCCGATGTGGGCGGCGTACGTGACCGTGACCGATGTCGATGCGCTGGTCGGCAAGGTGAAGAGCCTGGGCGGCAAGGTCATGATGCCGCCGGCCGACATCCCCAACGTCGGCCGTTTCGCGGTCATCCAGGATCCGCAGGGCGCGACGCTCAACGTGATCGCCTACAAGATGCCGGCCGGCTGATCGCGACGGGCCGAAGGCATCGGCGGGCGCGCGGCCGGCGGCGGGTTGCGCGCCGCCTTCGATAATGCGGACTGCGATGTCGACCCCGAACCCCCGCGCGCGTCCGGCGCACCCGCTGCCCCCCATCACCTACCCCGAAGCGCTGCCGGTCTCGACGCGCCGCGCCGAGATCGCGGCGGCGATCGCCGCCCACCCGGTCGTCATCGTCTGCGGCGAGACCGGCTCGGGCAAGACGACCCAGCTGCCGAAGATCGTGCTCGAGCTCGGGCGCGGCCGGGCCAACGGCGGCGGGCTGATCGGCCACACCCAGCCGCGCCGCATCGCCGCGTCGAGCGTGGCCAAGCGCATCGCCGAGGAACTGAAGTCGCCGCTCGGCGAGGTGGTCGGCTACAAGGTGCGCTTCCAGGACCGGCTGCAGCCGGGCGCCAGCGTCAAGCTGATGACCGACGGCATCCTGCTCGCCGAAACCCAGAGCGACCCGCTGCTGCGTGCCTACGACACGATCATCGTGGACGAGGCGCACGAGCGCAGCCTGAACATCGATTTCCTGCTCGGCCACCTGCGGCAGATCCTGCCGCGCCGACCCGACCTGAAGGTGATCGTCACCTCGGCCACCATCGACGCCGATCGCTTCGCGCGCCACTTCGCGCAGGGCGACGTAGCGGCACCGGTGATCCAGGTGTCGGGGCGGCTGTTCCCGGTCGAGCAGCGCTGGCGGCCGTTCGAGGAGAGCCGCGAGTACGACCTGAACGACGCCATCGGCGACGCGGTCGACGAGCTGTGGCGCGACGCACGCGGCCAAGGCGGCGACGTGCTGGTCTTCCTGCCCGGCGAGCGCGAGATCCGCGAGGCCGCCGAGCATCTGCGCAAGCACCACCCACCCGGTGTCGAGGTGGTGCCGCTGTTCGCACGCCTGAGCCAGGCCGAGCAGGACCGCGTGTTCGAGACGCACAGTGCACGACGCATCGTGCTCGCGACCAATGTGGCCGAGACCTCGCTGACCGTGCCGGGCATCCGCTACGTGATCGACGCCGGTACGGCGCGGGTCAAGCGCTACAGCTACCGCAGCAAGGTCGAGCAGTTGCTGGTCGAGCCGGTCAGCCAGGCCGCGGCGAACCAGCGCGCCGGGCGCTGCGGACGGGTCGCCGACGGCATCTGCATCCGCCTTTACGACGAGGCCGATTTCGCCAAGCGGCCGCGGTTTACCGACCCGGAGATCCTGCGCTCGTCGCTGGCTGGCGTGATCCTGCGGATGAAGTCGCTCGCGCTGGGAAGCGTCGAGGACTTTCCCTTCCTCGAGCCGCCGCCGAAACGCGCCATCGCCGACGGCTACCAGCTCCTGGCCGAGCTCGGCGCGGTCGACGACGACAACCAGCTCACCGCCATCGGAAAAGAACTGGCGCGCCTGCCGCTCGACCCGCGGGTCGGCCGCATGATCCTCGAGGCGCGCACGCGCGAGGCGCTCGCCGAGGTGCTGATCATCGCCAGTGCGTTCACGGTGCAGGACGTGCGCGACCGCCCGCTCGAGCACCAGCAGGCCGCCGATGCGGCGCACAAGAAGTTCGACGACGACAAGAGCGAGTTCGTCGGCGACGTCAAGTTGTGGCGCTGGCTCGAGGGCCTGCGCGGCGGCCACGCGGCCGACGCGGGCGTGGCCACGGCGACGGCGACGCACAAGGTGTCGGTGCGCAAGCAGGAGCAGATGCTGCGCGAGAACTTCATCTCGCCGCGCCGGGTGCGCGAGTGGCGCGACATCCACTCGCAGCTGCACACCGTGGTGGCCGAACATCAGTGGCGTCTGAATTCGCTGCCGGCCACCTACGAGCAATTGCACCTGTCAGTGCTGGCCGGGCTGCTCGGCAACATCGGCCTCAAGAGCGAGGACGACGATTCGTACCTCGGTGCGCGCGGCATCCGCTACTACAAACACCCGGGCGCGCACCTGTCGAAGAAGCCGGGACGCTGGATCGTTGCCTCCGAGCTGGTCGAGACGACGCGCCTGTTCGGTCGCGGCATTGCGGCGATCGAGCCGCAGTGGCTGCCGCCGTTGGCCGGCCACCTGATCAAGAAGCAATTGCTCGAGCCGCACTGGGAGAAGAAGGCCGGCGAGGTGGTCGCGCTCGAACGGGCGACGCTCTACGGCATCGTCATCTACGCCAACAAGCGCGTCAATTTCGGCCAGGTCGACCCGGTGGCGGCGCGCGAGATCTTCATCCGCGAGGCGCTGGTGGCCGGCGAGTGGGAGACGTCGCTGCCGTTCCTTTCGGCCAACCGAGAGCTGATCGCGCAGGTCGAAGAACTCGAGCACAAGTCGCGCCGCCAGGACGTGCTGGTCGACGACCACCTGATCCACGCCTACTACGACGCGCTGCTGCCGCGCGACGTCCACAGCGGGCACAGCCTGGAGCGCTGGTACCGCGACGGGGTGAAGCGCCAGCCGCGCCTGCTGATGCTGACGCGCGAGGAGCTGATGCGCCACGAGGCGGCGGGCATCACGAGCGCAGCCTTCCCGAAAGCGATCCGCCTCGGCGGCATCGACTGCGCGGCGACGTACCTGCACGAGCCGGGCGACCCGAAGGACGGCCTGACCGTGACGCTGCCGATCTACGCCCTGAACCAGGTGAGCGAGGAACGCTGCGAGTGGCTGGTGCCCGGCATGCTCAAGGACAAGGTGATGGCGTTGCTGCGCAGCCTGCCGCAGCGTCCGCGCTCGCGCCTGCTGCCGTTGCCCGACTCGGTCGATGCCTTCGTGATGGCGACGCCGGTCGCGCAGGGCGGCCTGGTCGACGCGGTGCTGGAGTTCGTGCGCGCGCGCACGCAGGTGACGGTCCAGCGCGGCGACTTCAAGCAGGAGCAGATCGCGACCCACCTGCTGATGAATTTCCGCATCGTCGACGAGCATGGTCGCCAGCTCGGCATGGGTCGCAACCTCGCCGTGCTCAAGGCCGAGCTGGGCGGGCAGGCGCGCACCGCGTTCCAGGCCTTGGCGACGCTGAAGCTGAGCCGAACGCCGGTGCCTGCCGCGACGCCGCGCGCATCGGGCGAGGCGGCCGCAACGCCAGTGCGCGGCGATCGGCGCGCGGCCGGTCAGGGCACCGCGGTGGTCGAGGCGCTGGCGCCCGCACCGCCCCAGAAGCACACCGCCTGGACCTTCGGCGAGCTGCCCGAGCTGATGGAGATTCGAAAAGCCGGGCAGGTGCTGGTCGGCTTCCCGGCGCTGATCGATCGAGCCACGCACGTCGAGATCGAGGTCTTCGACGAGCCCGAAGTGGCGCGCCAGAAGCACCACGCCGGCCTGCGCCGTCTGGTCGCGCTGCAGATCCGCGATGCGATCAAGTACCTCGAGAAGAACATTCCCGACCTGCAGCGGATGGCGGTGACTTACCTGCAGACCGGGCGCGGCGGCGTCGACGAATTGCGCGATCAGATCGTCGAACTCGCGCTCGACCGCGCGTTCCTGGCCGAGCCGCCGCCGACCGATGCGGCCTCGTTCGCCCGCCGCCTGGACGAAGGGCGAGGGCGGCTCAACCTGATCGCGGGCGAGGTCGCGCGGCTCGCCGCCGCCGTGCTGGTCGATTACGCGGCGGCGCAGCGCAAGCTCAAGGATGCGCGGGCACCGAAGGAAGTGCAGGACGACATCGCGGCACAACTCGGACGGCTGGTGGCGCCGCGCTTTTTGACCGCCACGCCGTGGGCCCAACTCGCACACCTGCCGCGCTACCTGAAGGCGATCGTGATGCGACTCGACAAGCTGCGTGCCGACCCGGCGCGCGATGCGCAGCGGCTGGCCGAACTGCGACCGCTCGAAGCCCGCTACTGGCGCCGTCACGCCGAGCGCAAGGGCGTGACGGATGCGCGGCTCGAGGAGTACCGCTGGCTGCTCGAGGAACTGCGGGTGAGCCTGTTTGCGCAGGAACTGCGCACCCCGCAGCCGGTCAGCAGCAAGCGGCTCGACAGGGCCTGGGCGCAACTCAGCGCCTGAGCCCGCGCCCGAGGACCGCCCGTACAATCGACCGGTTCGGGGCGTAGCGCAGCCTGGTAGCGCAACTGGTTTGGGACCAGTAGGTCGCGAGTTCGAATCCCGCCGCCCCGACCACCCGCCTATCGGCCCCCAGGCCCCTCTGCCCGTAGCTCAACTGGATAGAGCACCAGCCTTCTAAGCTGGGGGTCGCAGGTTCGAGCCCTGCCGGGCAGGCCATCCAGACCGCACCCTCACCCGCGTCGCATCGGTTGCCGCTGTGCTGTTCGCATGCGTCGTCGTGCCCATCTTCGCTGCCGCGGCGTCGGCGCGCGCTGCCGGCCACGATGCTGCGGTGGCCGGTCCGGTTCAGCGCACCGGGATCGGCGTCGCGCGGTCGATCGGCACCGCGGTGACGCTGTTCTGCGGCGAGCCCTCGATCACGCGGTCGGAATAGGTCAGGTAGACCAGTGTGTTGCGGGTCCGGTCGACCATGCGCACGACCCGCAGCTTCTTGAACAGGATCGACAGGCGCACGTCGAACACGTCCTCCTGCGTGGGCAGCGGCTTGGGGATCGACACCGGGCCGACCTGCCGGCAGGCGATCGACGCCTCGGCCTTGTCCTCGGCGAGGCCGACCGCGCCCTTGATCCCGCCGGTCTTGGCACGCGACACATAGCAGGTCACGCCGGCGACCTTCGGATCGTCGTAGGCCTGGACCACGATCTTGTGGTCGGGCCCGATCCACTTGAAAACGGTATCGACCTCGCCGATCGGCTCGGCGCGTGCCGCCAGCACGGTCAGCAGCCCGGCGACGGGCACGACGATGGCGGCGTTGCGGGCGGCGTTCATCGGCGCTGGTACTGGCTGGCGCCGAACAGGAACTCGCGCGACTTGTCGTCTATCAGAGGCTTGCGCTGGCTGGCCAGCACCTCGACCCCGCGCTGCACCGCCGGGCGAGCGCCGATCTCGTCGAACCAGCCCTTGAGGTGGGGGTAGTCGGCCCAGGCAATGCCCTGGTTCTTCCACGACCGTAACCACGGAAAAATCGCGATGTCGGCAATGGTGTACTGAGCACCTGCGATGTATTTCGTCTTGGCCAGGCGCCGGTCCATCACGCCATAGAGTCGCTTCGCCTCGCTGGTGTAGCGCTCGACCGCGTACTCGATCTTCTGCGGCGCGTAGATTCGGAAATGATGGGCCTGCCCGAGCATCGGCCCGACGCCGCCCATCTGGAACATCAGCCATTCCAGCATCTCATAGCGGCCGCGCAGGTCGTCCGGCATGAAACGTCCGGTCTTGGCCGCCAGGTACATCAGGATCGCGCCCGACTCGAACAGATGGATCGGCCGACCGTCGGGTCCGTCGGGGTCGATCAGCGCCGGGATCTTGTTGTTGGGGCTGATGGCAAGGAAATCCGGGGTGAACTGCTCACCGGCGCCGATGTCGACCGGGATCGCCTTGTACGGCAGCCCGCACTCTTCCAGCATGATGTGGACCTTGTGCCCGTTGGGGGTGGCCCACGAATACACTTCGATCATCTGCACGCTCCCAAGCGACGCCGCTCGCGGCGCGGAGGAGCGACTCTAGTGGATTGCCGGCCGCCATGCTTCAAGCCTTCAAGCGCATCTTCACCAGCACGGTCGGCGCAAGTTCCCACGGCGCGATCGCGACCTGGGCACGCCAGCAGGGCTACGGTTTCAAGCGCGCGCGCGAGGTCGACGGCTTCATCGTCGACGGCACGTCGAAGGGCCGCGCCTGGCGCATGGAGTGGGGCCCGCCGCAACGCGCCTACATCCTGGGCCACGAACTGCGGTTGCGCATGGAGATCGACCTCAGCTCCGATATCCAGATGCTGGTGCTGGCCCTGCCGTTGATGGAGCAGCTCGAGCGCCAGACCTACGAGCAGTTCGTCGAAGGCACGCAGACCCAGATCGGCGACGCCACGCCCGAGGAGATGCGCTGGCTGGTGATGTTTCCGAAGGTCGACCTCTCGACGCTCAAGTCGGTGCGGGCGCACTTCGGCGCGGTGGCGAGCGCCCCGGCGGCCGGCCTGGCGTGGATCGAGGGCGAACTGGCCGGCGCGCTCGATGCCGCGCGCGGCGGCCTGCTGCGCGCGCAGCCGCCATTCGTCCTGATGGCGATGCGTGGGCGCACCTACCTGCGGCTGCAGATGGCGGACCCGGACGCGACGGCGCTGGCGCAGGCCGTGCAACTGTTCGAGGTCGGGGTCGAGCAGGCAGTCGCCGCCACCGCACGGCACCGCCTTTCGAACGTGACCGACTGGCCGGCCAGCGCGTCGACCGCCTGGCAGGACATCCAGCCGCAAGGGCCCGGCAACCGCCCGCGTCGTTGAGGGCGAAAGCGGCCTCAGCCGTGCTTGCCGAGCTCCATCTTGGCGATCGCATTGCGGTGCACCTCGTCGGGCCCGTCGGCGAAGCGCAACGTGCGGGCCATCGTGTACGCGTAGGCGAGCGGCGTGTCCTGGCACATGCCGGCGCCGCCGTAGACCTGCATCGCCCAGTCGATCACCTTGCACGCCATGCCGGGCGCCACGACCTTGATCATCGCGATCTCGGCCTTGGCGGCCTTGTTGCCGGCCACGTCCATCATCCAGGCCGCCTTGAGCGTGAGCAGCCGGGCCTGGTCGATCATGCAGCGCGCCTCGGCGATGCGCTCGCGCGTGACACCCTGCTCGGCGATGCTGCGGCCGAAGGCGACCCGCGAGCTCGCACGTTGGCACATCAGCTCGATGGCGCGCTCGGCCAGGCCGATCAGCCGCATGCAATGGTGGATGCGGCCCGGCCCGAGGCGGCCCTGTGCGATCTCGAAGCCGCGCCCTTCGCCGAGCAGGATGTTGCTCGCCGGCACGCGCACCTGGTCGAACACGATCTCGCAGTGGCCGTGCGGCGCGTCGTCGTAGCCGAACACCTGCAGCGGCCGGACCACGGTGATGCCCGGCGCATCGGCCGGCACCAGGATCATCGATTGCTGCGAGTGACGCGGCGCGTCGGGATCGGTCTTGCCCATGAAGATGTAGATCTTGCAGCGCGGGTCACCGGCGCCCGATATCCACCACTTGCGCCCGTCGATCACGTAGTCGTCGCCATCGCGCCGGATGCGCGATTCGA
>JBDSZM010000109.1:0-3144 GCA_039925165.1 Burkholderiaceae bacterium | reverse complement strand
GACGGCTGGCTCGACGCCGAGACCGGGCTGTACCGTGGCCGGCCGGTCGACGTGGCGGTGATGAAGGACGGTTCGATGCTGATCAGCGACGACTTCGCCGGTGCGCTGTATCGCGTGAGCTACGTCGGCGACGCCAAGTAGCGCCGCGCTGCGTCGACGCCTGCGGGCGTCTCCCAGGGCCGGCTGGCGCCGGCCCGTTTCCTGTGTTCTCCTCCTACGCCGACCGGAACCGTCATGCATCCTGCCCTCGTCCGCCCCGCCGGGCTGGCCACCCTCGCCGTCCTGCTCGGCGCGCTCGGCAGCGCGCCTGCCCGTGCCGGCATCGCCGAGGGCCGGCAGAAGGCGCAGCTGTGCGCCACCTGCCACGGGCCGCTGGGGCGCGCGGCCATGCCCAACACACCGCACCTGGCCGCGCAGCCAGCCCAGTACGTCAGCGACCAGCTGAAGGCGTATCGCAGCGGCAAGCGCAACCACGAGATCATGACCCTGATCGCCAAGCCGCTGACCGACGCCGAGATCGCTGACCTGGCAGCGTGGTACGAGTCGCTGCAGATCGAAGTCCAGCCGGTGCCCTGATTCCGGGGGCGGGGATGGCGTCGAGCCCGTCGGCTCATCGCTTGCCCTTGCTCCTGTTGTTCGCGTCGCCATCGCCCCTTGCCCTTCCCGGTCCCGACCGCCTACACCTCCGAACGCCATGCGCCTGTCTCCCCTTCGCCTTGCCATCGCCGCGCTGGCCGCCCTGCCGGCCCAGGCGCAGCCGACGCGCGCGCCCGCTTCGGCCGGCGCCGTCGTGCTCGACCCGGTCGTCATCAGCGTGCAGCGCACCGGGCAGTCGAGCTTCGATGCCCCGGCGGCGATCAGCGCGGTGACCCGCGAGACGATCGAGAACGCCGGGCCGCAGGTCAACCTGTCGGAGGCGCTGAACCGCGTGCCGGGTATTTCGGTGTTGAACCGGCAGAACTATTCGCAGGACCTGCAGCTGTCGATTCGCGGTTTCGGCGCGCGTTCGACCTTCGGCATCCGCGGCGTGCGCCTGATCGTCGACGGCATCCCCGCGACCATGCCGGACGGCCAGGGCCAGGCCTCGAACATCGCGCTCAGCTCGGCGGGCCGGATCGAGGTGCTGCGCGGCCCACTGGCGCAGCTGTACGGAAACGCCGCCGGCGGCGTGGTGCAGATCGTCACCGAGGCCGATGCGCCGGTGCCGACGACCACGCTCAGTGCCGCCGCCGGCAGCCACGGTCTGCGGAAGCTCGGCGCCAAGTTCAGCACCCGCACGCCGGGCTACGGGCTCATGCTCGATGTCTCGCAGTTCCGCACCGACGGTGCGCGAGCGCACAGCGAGGCCGAGCGCGGCCAGCTCAACGCGCGCTGGCAGGCCGACCTGTCGCGCGACACCCACATCGCGGTGGTGCTGAACGCGCTCGATCAGCCGGTATCACTCGATCCGCTCGGCCTCACCGCCGACCAGTTCCGAAACGGAACACCCGGCAACGCCGCCTACCTCGCCGCGCTGGCGCAGGACCCGCGCAAGACGGTGCGCCAACAACAGGTCGGCGTCGTGCTCGACCATCGTCTGGCCGAGGCGACCGAACTCAACGCCCGCCTGTACGCCGGCGGTCGCGATCTCGCCAACGCGTTGTCGATCCCGCGCCCGCCGTCACCAGCCCAGACCGCGCCGACCGCCAGTGGCGGCATCGTCGAGTTCGAGCGCGCCTACGGCGGCGGTGCCGTGTCGGTAGCGCACCGCATCGCGCTCGGCGAGGGCCGCGGCGCCCGGCTGACGGCAGGGATCGAGATCGACCGCATGCGCGAGGACAGACAGGGCTACCTCAACAACCTCGGCGTGCGCGGCGCACTCAAGCGCGACGAGCTGAACCGGGTGCGGACCCGCGACCTGGTCGTGCAGGCCGGTGTCGACCTGAGCCCGCGATGGTCGACCACGGTCGGGCTGCGCAACAGCCACGTCGAGTTCGAATCGCGGGACCGCTACATCGTCGCCGGCAATCCCGACGACAGCGGCGGGCGCAGCTACAGCGCGACCAATCCGGTGCTCGGCGTCGCCTACAAGGCCGGTCCCGACCTCAACCTGTACGCCAACCTCGGACGCGGCTTCGAGACCCCGACCTTCAACGAGCTGTCGTACCGGCCGGGCGGCCTGACCGGCCTGAACACCGGGCTCGAGGCCTCGAAGAGCCGGCATGCCGAGATCGGCGCCAAGTGGCGGGTGGGCGGATCGCAGCGGATCGACATCGCGCTGTTCGACATCGCGACTCGCGACGAGATCGTGGTCGACACCAATGTCGGCGGCCGCTCGACCTTCAAGAACGCCGGCCGCACCTCGCGCCGCGGGATCGAGTTCTCGCACCTCGCGCAGTTCGGCGATGCCTGGCGCAGCACCGTCAGCGCGACGCTGCTGCGGGCGCGCTTCGACGAAACCTTCGTCAGCGGCACCGGCGCCACCGCCATCACGGTCCCGGCCGGCAACCGCCTGCCCGGCACACCCGAGCGCAATCTGTACGCCGAACTGGCCTGGGCGCCGACGCGCGCCTGGGGCGGCTTCAACGCGGCGATCGAGGCGGTGCACACCGGCCGGCTCTACGTCAACGACGTCAACAGCGATGCGGCGGCGGCGAGGACGGTGTTGAACCTGCGGTCCGGGCTGCGGCAGCAAATTGGTAGCTGGACGCTGAGCGAAGGCGTGCGGGTCGACAACCTTGCGGACCGCCTCTACGCCGGCTCGGTGATCGTGAACGAGGGCAACGGTCGGTTCTTCGAGCCGGCGCTGGAAAGAAATTGGTTGCTGTCGGTGACGGCGCGGTACGAGTGGCGGTGAGTTTGGTCGTCGTCTGACCTTCAGTGATCTTCAGTTGCTGTGAGGTCCAGCCGGGTGTTCGGCCCGGCGTCCGAGTAACTTTCATTTGTCGCGCCAAATGAACGTCACCAAAGCAAAGGCGCTGAACGCCAGCCATGTGATCCCGACGCTACGGCTGGAAAAGATCATGGCCTTTGGGTGCGCGGTGCGTACCTTTCGGCATCACGCCATTGGTCCGGGATCTTTAGGCCAAGAGGCTCGACCCCGCGGTCCTCTTAAGCACCGCCGTACCAAAAGCCTGGCCATGTGGGGCGTCGCATGACCTCCCA
>JBDSZM010000108.1:0-3667 GCA_039925165.1 Burkholderiaceae bacterium | reverse complement strand
CACCGAGGAGCGGCCATACCCACGCATGTCGGGCGCGACGACGCGCAAGCCCAGGTCGGCGAAGCAACGCAGCTGGTGCCGCCAGCTGATCGCCAGCTCGGGCCAGCCGTGCACGAAGATCAACAGGGGCGCATCCGCCATCCCCGCATCCAGGTGGAACGTGGTGTGGCGCGGCGTGCGCACCACGCGTTCGGTAACGGCTTGCATCACGGCGTGACCCTCGCATAGCGGACAAGGATGATCGATCCCTTGCACCGCTGACTGGCGGCTGCCAATCAATTCATTCTGTCACCGAAGGATCCTGCTCATGCAAACCTATGCCCTCTCCCGCCCGTGGTTGCGCCTCGCTTGCGCCGGCGCACTCGCGGTCACGCTCATGCCGGTGCTGGCCGCCAAGGGCAAGACATTGGAGTTCAAAGCCGGCCTGACGATCAGCGAGACTGCAATCGGCTCGTCAGGTTCGTGTGCTCTGATCTTCGCTGTCACGGGCAGTGGTTACGCGACATCGCTGGGTCCGGTGACCTTCACATCCACCGATTGCGTCAACCCGGGTGTCGACGGCACGCTCACCTTCACCAGCACCAACGTGTCTCTTAAGGTCGCCGGCGGCGACACCCTGACCGGCAGCTACGACGGCACCGCGACGCCGCAACCGGCGCCGTTCATGGGAATCCGCGGCGATGTGACGTTCGACGGCGGTTCGGGCCGCTTTATGAACGCCAGCGGAGCGGCGACGATCGACGGTGTCGAGGTAATCACCTTCACGCCGCCGTCGGGCGCGGGCACGCTGTTCATCTCAGGCAGCATCACGCTGCCGAAGTAAGCAGCCGCCCGTTACCGGCAAGGTCACCTACTAAGGGCCGAGCTCGACGTCGGCCCACACCAGGTGGTGGTCCGACGCCTGGTCGCCCGGGCCACTGACGCTGTCGAAGGATTTCCACAGCCGCGGATGAAAGCTGCCGCGGCGCTCGATGCCGGTGGCCTTCAAGGCGCCGAAGAGCGCCGGCGACAGGATCAGGTAGTCGATCTTGCTGCCCGCGCTGCCGGTGCCGAAGGTGCCGGGCCGCGCCTTCGGATAACTCGCGTGCGTCTGCACGTCGCTGAAGCCGCTGCGCCACAGCGGCACCAGTTCGGCGCTGAGCGGGGTGTCGTTCAGGTCGCCACCGAGCAGCACCAGCGGCGAGATCGCGAGCGCTTGCTCGGCGATCTCGATCGCGCGTGAGGCCTGCGCCAGACGGCGCCGACGCGACGCCGCATCGTTGCCGCCGTACTTCGACTTGAAGTGGTTCGGCACCACCACCAGCCGCTGCCCGGTCGGCAGCAGGATCACGTACTCCGGACAGTCGCGCGAGAAGGTGCGCTCGCCGTTGGGGTTGCGGTCGTCGACGTGCGAGCGCAGCGCATCGATCGGAAACCGCGACAGGATGCCGACGTCGATGCCGCGGTCGTCGTTGCCGTCGACCAGCATCACGTGCGGATAGGCGCGCTGGAACTGCGCGCCCAGCACCTGCTCGTTGAAGCGCAGCAGCGTCGCCCGGTCCTCCGCCTCGACCGCGATCAGGATGTCGGGCGCGGTCTCGGCCACCACCCGGGCCGAGTTGTAGGTCGCCTTCCAGCGGATGTCCGAGCGGCGCAGCTCGAACCAGCCGGTCCAGTCGGCACGTCCGCGCGCCACGACGCGGATGCTGCCGTCGCGCGACTTGGCGTAGAGGCGTCCACGGATCCGGTCCAGCTGCACCAGCGCATTCGACGGCGGGTTGGTGTCGGCGAAGCCGTAGCCGCGCTCCAGTTCGACCAGCCGCGCCTGCACCGCGGCATCGTAGATCGGCAGCGCGACCAGGCGGTTGAGTTCGCCGTGGTTATCGAGCGCCTGCTGGCCGGCGGCACCCGCGTCCTCCGCCATCGCGCTCGGGCGGGTGAACAGGTTCTCGAGGTTGAAGGTCGCGATGCGCAGCTTCATGGCGGGCAATCGGAAGCTCGGGGTGTCCACCATACCCCGGCGCATGCGTGCGCAGGTGCAATTTCATGCGGCGCACGGCGCCGGCACGACGGTTGTATCGTGGCGGACCGCCCCCCAAGGATCGACACGATGAGACTCGCCTTTTTCGGTACCGGCCTGATGGGCTCGGGCTTCGTGCGCCGCCTGATCGCCAACGGCCACAGCGTTCAGGTCTGGAACCGCAGCCCCGCCAAGGCGCGCGCGCTCGAGGCCGACGGAGCGCATGCCTGCACCGACCCGCTGGCCGCGCTGGAGGGCGTCGAGCGGGTCCACTGCTCGCTGGCCGACGATGCCTCGGTCGACGCGGTGCTCGAGCCGCTGGCGCACCGCCTGCCCGCAGCGACCTGGATCGTCGACCACACCACCACCGCGGTCACGCCGACTGCCGAACGGGTGGCGCGCTGGGACGCGCGCGGCCGCACCTATGTGCATGCACCGGTGTTCATGGGCCCGGCCAATGCGCGTGATGGCAGCGGGCTGATGCTGGTGTCGGGCGAGCGCCAGCGGCACGACGCGCTGCTGCCGGCATTGCAGGCCATGACCGGCAAGGTCGTCTACCTGGGCGAGTCGCCCGGGCGCGCGGCCGCCTTCAAGCTCTTCGGCAACCTCGCGCTGCTCGGCATCCTGGGCGTGCTGGGCGATGTCAACCGGCTCGCCCACTCAGTGGGCATCTCGACCGCCGAGGCCTACTCGCTCTTCGAGCACTTCAACCCCGGGCAGTCGCTGCCGGCACGGGCCGCACGCATCCAGGCCGGCGACTTCAGCCAACCGTCGTTCGAGGTCGCGATGGCGCGCAAGGACGTGCGCCTGATGCTCGAGCAGGCGGCGCGCGGCGGCGTCGACCTGCACGTCATGCCCGGCGTGGCCGCGATGTTCGATGCCGCGATCGCGCGCGGCGAAGGCGCGCTCGATGCCGCCGCCGCGGCGCGCAGTCCCGACTGATCCCTTGCACCCCAGTGCCGGCGCCATGACACGGACCGGCTGTCCCCTCCAACCCGAGCGAGCACCCCATGGCCTACCAAAGCACCAACCCCTACGACGGCAAGGTCGTCAAGACCTTCGATGAGATCGACGACGCCGGCCTCGAGCGCAAGGTCCAGGCCGCCGCCGCCTGCTTCGAACAATGGCGCGACACCTCGTACGCCGAGCGCAAGGCGGTGCTGTCGAAGGCAGCCGCGCTGATGCGCGAGCGCGCCTCCGAGCTGGCCGGCTTGGTCACGCTCGAGATGGGCAAGCTGATCGCGCAGAGCCAGGGCGAGGTGGCGCTGAGCGCGGCCATCCTCGACTACTACGCCGACAACGCCGAGGCCTTTCTCGCGCCCGAGAAGTTGACCACGCCGCGCGGCGAGGCGATGGTCGAGAGCGCGCCGATCGGCGTGGTGTTCGGCGTCGAGCCCTGGAACTACCCCTACTACCAGGTCGCGCGCTTCGCGGCGCCCAACCTGATGGCCGGCAACGTGGTGATGGTCAAGCACGCGTCCAACGTGCCACAGTGCGCGCTGGCGTTCGAGCGCCTCATCGTCGATGCCGGCGGGCCGCCCGGCCTGTATACCAACCTGTTCGCCTCCAAGGACCAGGTCTCGGCGCTGATCGACGACCCGCGCGTCCGCGCAGTGGCGCTGACCGGCAGCGAGGCGGCGGGGGCGATCGTGGCCGAGCGCGCCGGCA
>JBDSZM010000107.1:0-12704 GCA_039925165.1 Burkholderiaceae bacterium | reverse complement strand
AAGCCGTAACCACCCAGCCTCGCGCTCCCTTGTGAAATCCACCGACCGGTA
This sequence comes from Burkholderiaceae bacterium, assembly GCA_039925165.1. Taxonomy (GTDB): domain Bacteria; phylum Pseudomonadota; class Gammaproteobacteria; order Burkholderiales; family Burkholderiaceae_C; genus JBDSEG01. The sequence goes on along the minus strand of JBDSZM010000107.1, from coordinate 12,653 downwards.
CGTGGTGGCCGGCGCCGTCGCGCTGGCTGCCCTTTACTTCTACGCGATCGAGCTGATACCGACCCTGTCGATCGGCGACCCGATGGGTCCGAAGGCGGTACCGCGCATGCTCGGCGTCGCCTTGCTGATCAGCGCGGCGCTGCTGGTGGTCGAGATGCGGCTGGCACGGCGCAAATCGGACGCCGCCGTACTGCCGCCCCTGCCGCCCCTGCCGCCCGAGGCGACGCCGCCCGAGCTGGCGGAGCCGCCGACCGAGCCGGCCCACTTCGCGGTGATCGGCGCGGTGGTGGTCTGGACCGGGCTCTACTTCCTCGTCTTCGAGCCACTCGGCTACGCGATCGCCACCTCGGCCTACCTGCTCGCGCTGACTGCGTACTTCAACCGCGGACGGTGGCTGGCTAACGTGTCGACCTCGGTGCTGTTCAGTTTCACCAGCTACCTGCTGTTCACCCGGGTCTTCGGCGCGCAGCTCGCGGCCGGCGTGCTGCCGTTCTAGGATGAAACGTCCCCCGCACGCACTGCGTTCGCTGCCCCCCGAGGGGGCGCGTCAGCACCTTCGGACGGCCGGGAGGTCCTGACATGGAAACCTTCGGCCACATCGTCAACGGCTTCGGCGTCGCGCTGCAGCCCATCAACCTCTGGTACACCTTCGTCGGGGTGCTGATCGGCACCATCGTCGGCATCCTGCCAGGCATCGGCCCGGCGGCCAGCATCGCGATGCTGATCCCGATGACCTTCGGCATGGACCCGACCTCGGGTCTCATCATGATGGCCGGCATCTACTACGGCACCAAGTACGGCGGCTCGACCACCGCGATCCTGATCCGCACCCCCGGCGAGGCGGCCTCGGTCATGACCTCGATCGACGGCTACGAGATGGCGCGCAACGGTCGCGGCGGCGCGGCGCTGGCGGTGGCGGCGATCGGCTCGTTCATCGCCGGCACCATCGGCGTCGTGGCACTCACCCTCTTCGCGGTGCCGCTCGCCTCGGCGGCGCTCAAGTTCGGCCCGGCCGAATACTTCACCCTGATGCTGTTCGCGTTGACCGCGGTGGCGTCGCTGTCGGGCAAGTCGCCGGCCAAGGGGCTGATGTCGACCGTGCTCGGCCTGATGATCGCCACCATCGGCATCGATCTGCAGACCGGACAGCAGCGCTTCACCGGCGGCATCGCCGAGCTGCAGGACGGGGTTGGCTTCATCGTGGTGGTGGTCGGCATGTTCGCGCTGGCCGAGGTGTTGCGCGGCATGGAGCAGATCGTGCTGGGCACCGCGCCCCAGGCGATGCGCATCACCGGCAAGCTGTGGCTCACGCGCGAGGAATGGCGGCGCTCGATCGGCCCGATCTGGCGCGGCGGACTGATCGGCTTCATCGTCGGCGTGCTGCCCGGAGCGGGCGGGACGATCGCCTCGCTGCTGTCCTACTCCACCGAGAAGCGGTTGTCGAAGCACCCCGAGGAATTCGGCAAGGGCGCGATCGAGGGCGTGGCCGGGCCCGAGGCGGCCAACAACGCCGACACTGCCGGTGCGATGGTGCCGTTGCTCACGCTGGGCGTGCCCGGCGGCGGCTCGACCGCGGTGATGATGGGCGCCTTCATCATGCATGGCATCCAGCCTGGTCCGATGCTGTTCCAGAGCCGGCCCGACCTGGTCTGGGGGCTGGTCGACAGCATGTACATCGGCAACGTGATGCTGCTGATCCTGAACCTGCCGCTGATCGGCCTGTTCGTGCGGCTGCTGTACATCCCGAGCGGCATCCTCTATCCGCTGATCGTCGCGATCTCGGTCATTGGCACCTACGCCATCAGCGGCAGCGTCTTCGAGCTCTGGCTGGTGCTCGGTTTCGGTGTGGTCGGCTACGTATTCGACAAGCTCGATATCCCGGTCGCGCCGATGGTGCTGTCGCTGGTGCTGGCCGGCATCATGGAACAGTCGTTCCGCCAGGCCATGACGATCAGCGACGGCAGCCTGTCGATCTTCGTCGGCAGCGGCATCACCGTCACGCTGCTGGCGATGTCGGTCGCCTCGGTCGTCCTGCCCTTCGTCATGGCCCGGCGCAAACCCAAGCCTGCGAGCGTTCCTGCATGAGCCTGTCCCCCGATGCCCTGCGATCCGCGTCCGTCGCCGCGGGTCCGATCCACGCCGACGAATACTGGGCCGACAAGTCCGGCGTGCGGCTGTGGGTGTATCGCAAGTACCTCGGCCCGCCGGACGTCGTGCGGCCGCTGCTGTTCCTGGTCCACGGCTCGTCGTACTCGGGCAAGACCATGTTCGATCTGCAGGTGCCCGGGCGCAGCGGCTATTCGATGATGGACCACTGCGCCGGCCTCGGCTACGAGGTCTGGACCATGGACCACGAGGGCTACGGCCGCTCGGACCGCACCGCCAGCACCTCCGACATCGCGAGCGGCGTCGACGACCTGAAAGCCGCGATGGCGGTGCTGGAGCGCGTCACGGGCCGGACGAGTGCGGCCTTCTTCGGCCAGTCGTCGGGCGCACTGCGCGCCGCGCGCTTCGCCAACGTCTACCCGCAGCACGTCGATCGCCTGGCGCTCGATGCCTTCGTCTGGACCGGCGAGGGTGCGCCCACGCTGATCAAGCGCGCCAGGATGCTGCCGCAACTGCTGGCGTCGAACGTGCGCGAGGTCGATGCTGATTTCTACGCCTCGGTCTTCACCCGCGACCATGCCGGCGCGGCCGAAGCCATGCTCGGCGAGACCGTCGCGCGGGCCGAACTCGAGCACGGCCACACGATCCCGAACGGCACCTATATCGACATGGTGAGCAAGCTGCCGCTGGTCGACCCCGAGCGCCTGCATTGCCCGGTGCTGATCATGCGGGCCGAGCACGACGGCATCGCGACCGAGGCCGATCTGCTGGCGTTTTATGCGCGGCTGCCGCACGCCGACAAGCAAATTGTCAAGATGGGCGGCCTGGCCCACACCGCCCTGCTCGGCGTCAACCGGCGCCGGCTGTACCACGTGCTGCAGGCGTTTTTGACGCTGCCCGCGTGCATCGCGATCGATGCCGGGGGCCACGCAGGCACCGGCGAGATCCCGCGCAGCGAACGCTGACGGCCGGTCAGGTGACGCATGGCCGCGCGCTGGGCCGTGCGGCGCCGGGCGGATCGAGGCTCGATCGGTGCCCTGACCTCGTCTGCCGACGGATCGAGCCCTACTCCAACCGGATATTTCGGCTCTTGACCACGTCGCCCCAACGTGCCGTCTCCGACCGCAGGAACTCGCGCAATTGCGCCGGCGCGGCGACCTCGGGGGCCACTCCGAGGGTTGCGAAGCGATCCCGCACGCCCGGGTCGGCGAGGGCCGCGGCGAGCAACGCCGACAACCGATCGATGCCGGCGGCAGGCACCCGCTTGCCGGCCAGCAGCGCGGCCCAGCCGGTGATGATGAACTCGTCGCCCAGGCTGCGCAGCAAGGGCGTGCCGGGCAGCGCCGCGACCGGCCGCGCCGACGTGACGGCCAGCGCGCGCAGTCGGCCCGACTGCAGCAGCGGCAACGCGACCGGCAGGTTCAGCACGCCGAGCGAGGTGTTGCCCGAGACCACGTCGGGGATCAGCAGCGCATCGCCCTTGTAGGGCACGGCGGTGATCTGCAGGCCAAGCTTGCGGTTGAGCAACTCGATCGTCAGGTGCGAGAGCGTGCCGACGCCGGCATTGCCTGCCGTCAGGCCGACGACCTTGCCGCGTGCGACCAGGTCGTCGAGCGACTTGAGCGGTGAGTCGGCCGCGACCGCCAGCACCTGCGGCTGCGACGAGATCATGCCGACCGGCTGCAGGTCGCGTGCCGCGTTGTAGGGCAGGTCGGGGCGCAGCGCGGGCAGGATGGTCATGGTGGTGCTGCCGAGCACCAGCAGGTGATCGTCGCTGCTCTGCGCCACCGCCTGGGTGCCGGTGATGCCGCCCGCGCCGGGGCGGTTCTCGACCACCAGCGGCTGGCCGAGTTGCGGTCCGAGCACCTCGGCCAGGATGCGCAGCGAGCCGTTGCCGGCCCCGCCGGGCGCGAAAGGCACGATCACCGTGACCGGGCGCGTCGGCCATGCGGCAGCAGCTTGCGCGAACGATCGGCCGAAGGCGCCGAACGCGCCCAGCGCGATCAAGACATCGCGTCGTTGCAGCGTCCCCATCGTCCGGCTCACTCGGGCTTGATGTTGGCGTCCTTCACGACCTTCTTGTACAGCTCGAAATCGTCGTTCATCGCCTGCGCGAAGTCCTTCGCGCTCGAGCCCACCGGCACCACGCCGCGCTCGCGCAGCTTGGCCTGGGTGGCCGGCGTCTTGACGAATGCCTGGATCTCGGCCGACAGCTTGTCGACGATCGCCGGCGGCGTGCCGGCGGGCGCCATCACGCCGTGCCAGGGGGCGACGTCGAAGCCCGGCACCGCATCGGCAATCGGCGCCAATTCGGGCGCGAAGAAGGCGCGTTCGCGGGTCGAGACGCCGAGCGCGCGCAGCTTGCCGGTCTGCACGTGCGGCCACGAGGTGGTGGCGGCGTCCATCGAGGCGACGACCTGGCCGCTCAGCAGGTCGGTCAGCATCGGCGCCGAGCCCTTGTAGGGGATGTGGATCGCGCTGGTCCCGGTCTTCAGCAGGAAGAGCTCCATCCCGAGATGCAGCGACGAGCCCGAGCCCGACGAGCCATACGGGACCTTGCCGGGATTCGCCTTCAGATACGCGACGAGCTCGGGCAGCGTCTTGGCCGGCACCTTCTCGGCGTTGACGACCAGGATCAGCGGCGTGACACCGACCATCGAGATCGCCGCGAAGTCCTTCACCGGCTGGTACGGATATCCGGCCGGGCGCACCGCCGGGTTGATCGCATTGGCGGCGATGTTGCCCATGCCGATGGTGTAGCCGTCGGGGGTGGCCTTGGCGACCGCGTCCATGCCCAGGCTCGAGCCCGCACCGGGCTTGTTCTCGACCACCACGGTCTGGCCCCATTTGGTCTGCAGATGCTCGGCGACCATGCGCGACATCACGTCGGCCGCGCCGCCCGGCGGCACCGGCACGATGAACCTGATCGGCTTGGTCGGGTAGTCGACCGGCTGCGATTGCGCCGGGCCGGCGCAGACGGCCAGGGTGCCGAGCAGGGCGACCAGCAAACGGATCTTCATGGGGTCTCCTTCGTGTCGTATCGAGGATGCGCTGGTGTGGCGGTCGCGGGGGGCAGTGTCGTGATCTGCGGGTCAGGCCACGGTCCACCGATCGACCAGGGCACGCGCGCGCGGCGTGATCTCCGATGCCGGCGTGCCCGGCGCATAGAGCGACGAGCCGGTGCCCACGCCGGTCGCGCCTGCCTGCTTGAAAGCGCCCAGGTTGTGCGCGCCGATGCCGCCGACCGCGAACATCTTCGTCGCCGGCGGGAAGACCGCGCGCCAAGCCTTCAGGACCGGCGGGCCGATCAGCTCGGCCGGGAAGAGCTTGAGAGCATCGGCGCCCGCGGCGAGCGCCGCAAAGCCTTCACTCGGTGTGGCGACGCCGGGCATCGACAGCAGCCCGCGCTGGCGGGTGCGTGCAACGACCGCGGTGTCGAGGTTGGGCGACAGTATCAGCCGGCCACCGGCGTCGGCGACCTGGTCGACCTGCGCCGGCGTCAGCACCGTGCCGGCGCCGATCAGCAGCGTGTCGCCGAACGCGCGCACCAGCGCCGCGATGCTGTCGAAGGGCTGCGGCGAGTTGAGCGGCACCTCGACGATGGCAATGCCGCCGGCGCGCAAGGCGTGGCCGACCGCGACCACCTCGGCCGGCGTCACGCCGCGCAGGATGGCGATCACGCCGTGCAGGTCGATGTTCATGTCGAAGGTCCTTGGTCGACCAAGCCGGCCGCCACCGCAACCCGCCACAGGCCGCGCGCGGTCGCGTCGGCGGGTGCGCGGACCGGCGCGATGCCGGCGAGCCGCAAGGCGGTCTCGTAGCGCGCCACCAGCGCATCGTCGCCGAGCAGCGTGACCCGCGCCGGCGCATGGTCGCGCGTCGCGCTGCCGATCTCGATGCCGATCAGGATGCCCGACAGGAAGTCGGGCAGCCCCGCGGGCTCGACGCGCCCCATCAGGCCGGCGGTGCGCGCCGCGAAGATGACGTGGGTGGCGTTGGCATGCTCGGCCAGGCCGAGCCGCACGCCGGCGTCGAAGGCTTGCGGACGGGCCTGCCCGAAGGTCATCAGCCGCCCGAGGATGCCGTGCTGCGTGAGCAGCGCGTACAGCTCGCCGGTGAGGTAGGTGCGGAAGGTCTCGACGCGGCCGGCGTCGCCCATCCAGGCCCACTTGGCGTGGGTGCCGGGCAGCACGCAGACGGCCCCGGCAGCGAGGCCGGCGCCCCAGAGCTGGGTCTCCTCGCCGCGCATCACATCGGTCTGGCCGTCGGCACCGGTGCAGCGCAGGCCGGGCACGATGTGCAGCGCGGCACCCGCGTCGAGCGGGATGCGCGTGAGTTGCGCGGCGACCGGCGCCAGCGCCGCCGGGCATTCGACATAGGCGGCCTCCTGCCAGCCCTGGCGGCTGCCGATCATGCCGCTCGCCAGCAAGGGCAGGCGGCTGGACCCGATCCAGTCGCCGCACAAGTCGCTCAGCGTCTGCGCATAGCGGCCGTCCGGCACCGCCATCACGCCGCCCGGCGCGCTGCGCTCGGCCAGCGTGCGCCCGCCTTCCGCCAGCAGCGCGGCACGCAGGTTGGAGGTGCCCCAGTCGATCGCGATCAGGCGTGCCGACGCCAGCTCGGCCGCCGACGCGGCGTGCCGGGCGCGCGCAGTCGATCGATCCGACGCCGTCATCCGCGCACCTTCGGCCGCAGGTATTGCCAGACCGCGTCGCGAGGCTCGATGCCCAGCCCCGGTCCCTCGGGCAGCACGAAGGCACCGGCCTCGCAGCGCATGGTGGTGCGCACGTACTGCAGGTTGCGGTCGAACACCGAGTGCTGGTATTCGTGCATCGGTGCGTTGGGCAACGCCGCGGTGGCATGCAGGCTCGCGGCCTGGAAGATGCCGATGCCGATGCTCGCGTGCGGGATCACCTTCACGTGGAAGGCGTTCGCCATCCGGCCGATCTGCATGAACTGACTGATGCCGGTATGGCCCATCTCGGGCTGCACGATGGACATCGCGCGCCGCTCGAGCCGCGGCCGCAGCTCGAACACGGTGCGCCATTCCTCGCCCAGCGCCAGCGGCACGCGGATGCTCGCGCCGACATGCGCCTGGCCCTCGATGTCCTCGGGCGCGCAGGGCGCCTCGACGAAGTAGGGGCGGTACGGGGTGAGCTGGTCGATGAGCTGGATCGCCTCCTGCGCGCTGAACTTCCAGTGCAGGTCGACCATCAACCGGGCGTCCGGCCCGAGCGCCTCGCGCAGCGCCCGCATCTCGGCCACGACGCCCTCGTTGGACACCGCGGCGGCGTACTTGAACGCATTGAAGCCGCGCGCCGCGAACGAGCGCGCCAGCGCGACCCGTTCGGCCAGCGTCGCACCCGGCAGGCCCGACACGTAGGCCGGGATGCGGTCGGTGCGCTGGCCGCCGAGCAGCTTGACGACCGGCTGGCCGACCAGCTTGCCGAACAGGTCCCACAGCGCGATGTCGAGGCCGGCGATGGCATCGACATAGAAGCCGCCGAAGTAGCCGCGCACCCGCATCAGGTCGTACAGGTCTTCCTGGATCACGACCACGTCGCGCGGGTCGCGGCCGGCGACGACCGGGCCGAGCACGTCGTCGAGGATGCTGGTGACGGCGTCGGGCGCGACGATGCCGTAGGTCTCGCCCCAGCCCACCGTGCCGTCGTCGGCCGTGACCTTGACCAGCACCGACATGTCGGTCGACGGGTAGAGGGTGCGGTTGCCCAGGCGCACCAGGTAGCCGCGCTCGTTGATGCGCTCGCCGGGGGCCAGCGGGCCGAGGTAGGGCGTGGCGCGCGGGATCGAGACGATGAAGGACTCGACGCTGCGCACGGCCGGGAAGGGTCGTGCCGGCGGCGGTATGGCGTCGGCCTCAGGCATGGCGGTCGGCCGCGCCTTCCTCCGCACCTTCGGCCACGACGCGGGTGATGGCGGCCGGTGGCAGCAGCAGGTCGCGCAGATCGTCGAGGAAGGCGTCGACGTCCTGCGCATCGAGCGCATCGAGGCGCGGCCCGGCGATGCGCTGGCGGGTGCTGGCGATCAGCCCGCGGCGTTGCAGCACGTGCTTGGTCAGCGACCAGCGGAACACCGCCTGGATGTTGAGGATGGGCAGCATGCGGGTGAAGAGCTTGCGCACCGCCGCGGCGTCGCCGTCGCGGTGCGCCGCATACAACGCGACATGGACCTCGGCCAGTTCGATCGCTGGCATGGTGCCGCAGGCGCCGCGCCGCAGCTCGTCGGTGATGTAGCGCCCACCGGCCCCGCCCAGCACGCCGGCGAGCGTGGGTGGTGCTTGCGCCAGCACCTCGCTCAGGCGCTGGCCGCTCGGCAGCGCCTCTTCCTTGACATAACGCACCGCCGGCACCGCGCGCAGGATCTCGAGCAGCGCGGCCGGCGCGAGTCCGGCGCCTACCGGCGGTGGCACGTTCTGCAGCATCAGGGGGATGCCGGGCACAGCCTCGGTAAGGGTACGCAGCCGCTCGATCTGGCCGGCGACATCGGCCACGTCGGGCGGTGCCGCCACCATCAGTGCGGCGGCGCCGAGCCCGGCCGCCGCGCGCGCCAGTTGCTCCGTCGTCCCGGTGTCGGCGCTCGACACGCCGATCACCACCGGCACCCGACCGGCCACGGTGTGCAGGACCAGTGCGGCGAGTTGCAGCCGCTCGGCTTCGTTGAGGGTCGACACCTCGCTCGCCACGCCGGGAAAGGTCATCCCGTCGACCCCGCAGCGCAGCAGGTAGTGCACCAGCGTGCGCAGTCCGACGACATCGGGCGCGCCGTCGTCGCGGAAGGGCGTGGGCAGGACCGGGAAGACGCCGACCAGGGACAGGTTCATGTTCATCGCGCCACGGGTTGCGCAAGCATGCAAGGCGGCCCGCATGGTGCCACGCCGCCGCGCCTCGCGCAGTTGCCGTTGTCGCGCCGCGTCACAGCAGCCAGATCTCGCACTTTCTCCTGCACGATCAACGGTCGCGGCACGGCGGCATTCTTCGAGGCGTGCGGCCCGGGCGTTGGACAAATGCGCAGCGGGTTGCCGCTACCGGCCATTATGAGAAGACCTCCGTTATGACAAGCCCTGGGATGGCGTAGGCCGGAAGGCCGCGCAGACGCTCGCGATCCACGCTGCGGCGACATGCCGCGCTGTACATAAGTTCGCTGCTCGGGCAGCACTGACGGTTCCACCAACGGAGACCGTCATGCCCAAGATCCCTGCGATCAACCCCTTGCTTCAAGCCTGGCTGCTTGAAGGCCCACTGTCTGCGCAAGTTCCGGCGTACGTCGAGCGTCTGCGGCGAGGCAGGTATGCAACGCACACGTCGAGTCGTTGCCTGAACGGCGTAGCGCACTTCACGCACTGGATGTCGATGTGCCATCTGCCCGCGCACATGCTCGATGAAGGTTGCATCGACCAGTTCCTGCGCTACCACCTGCCGCGTTGCGACTGCCTGGGTGGTGTGCTGCGCACACCGATGGAGATGCATGCCGCGCTGATGCCGTTGCTGGAGATCTTGCGGGCCGAAGGCGTCATCGCCCGTGCGCCAGCGCCAACGGGTCCGATCGCCGAAGAACTGAACCGATACGACGCCCACATGACCGGCGCCCGTGGCCTGGCCGCCGGCACCCGACGTGGCCGCCTGCGCATCGTCGAGCGGCTGCTGCTGTCCAAGTTCGCAGGGCAGCCTGTCGTCGTGAGTTTGCTGCGGCCTGAGGACGTGCGCCAATTCATTGTCGATCAGTTGCAGACGCTGGGCACCACCAGCAACGCAATCACGATTGCATCCACGCTGCGTGCTTACCTGCGCTACCGAGCCACCTGCGGCGATGCGGTGCAGCCGCTGCTGGCCGTGATCGCATCGCCCGCGCACTGGAGCATGGCGTCGCTGCCCCGGGGTCTCAAGCCCGAAGAGGTCGACCGGCTGCTGAACTCGTTCACCGACGCGCTGCCATCACCCAAGCGCGGTTATGCCGTCGTGCGCCTGGCGCTCGACTTGGGACTACGCGGCATCGAGATCAGCCGGCTGCAACTGCCCGACATCGACTGGCGCCTGGGCACCGTCACGCTCAAGCACACGAAGTCGCGGCGCCAGGACCTGCTGCCCTTGCCCGTGGTGACCGGTCGAGCCCTGGAAGCCTACCTTCGGGATGAGCGTCCCACGACCAGCGACACCGCTGTGTTCGTGCGCCGCCTGGCGCCTCATGACGAGCCCATCGGCGTGGATGCCATACGACGCATCGTCCGCGATGCCTTCCGGCGCGTAGGCATCGAGCATGGCCGCGGCCACGCGATGCGCCACACGATTGCCTGTCGGATCGTCAACCAGGGCGGCTCGATCAAGGAGGTGGCCGACGTGCTGCGGCACCGCTCGCTGAACACGTCGATGATCTACGCCAAGGTTGACCATGGCGCACTGTCTGGCGTTGCGCTGCCGTGGCCCGGGAGCGCAGCATGAGCGCCCGGGTCGGCTTGCAGGCCAGGGTCGAGCAATACCTGCGCGAGCGGCGGCTGCTGGGCTTCAAGCTCAGATCCATGGGCCACGGACTGCCCAGCTTCGCGCGCTACGTGGCTGACGTTGGCCATCACGGACCGCTCACCGTCGATCTGATGGCGGACTGGGCGCGCCAGGCCAAGGCGGGCCGCGGCGACCGTGCCACCTTGGCGCGCCGGCTGAAGATGCTGCGGCCGTTCACTGCCTGGCTGCGTCAGTTCGACCCCGCCACCGAAGTGCCCGACGAAGCCGTCTTCGGTCGAGTTCCGGGGCGGATGACGCCCCACGTCTACCGTGAGTCCGAGATCGTCGAACTGCTGGCCGCCGCCAGGCAGCTCGGGCCCGACGGTGGACTTCGCCCGGCGGTGATCGAGACGCTGTTCGGGCTGCTCGCCTGCACGGGGCTGCGCATCTCCGAGGCGCTGGGCCTGCTCGATGCCGATGTCGACCTGCGTGCCGGTGAGCTGATGATCCGGCAGACCAAGTTCAGCAAGACCCGATTGGTGCCGTTGCATCCGAGTGCCGTCCAGGCGCTGGAGCGCTACCGAGCTCAACGCGCCCGCCATGTGCGCACCACGCCAGAGTTGCCGTTCTTCGTCGCCAGCCGTGGGCAGCGGTTGGGGCGCCCAGTTGGAGATCGCCAAGTCCACCGCGTCTTCGACGAACTGCGACAGCAACTTGGCTGGGTTGATCGGGGCAGCCATGGCACGCCGCGCATCCATGACCTTCGGCACGCCTTCGCCGTGCGACGGTTGGTGCTCTGGCACGAGCAGGGCGAGGACATCAACCAGCGCATGCTGGCCTTGTCGATCTACCTCGGCCACGTCAAGGTCTCCAGTACCTACTGGTATCTCACCGGGGTGCCGGAGTTGATGGGCCTGCTCGGCCAGGCGTTCGAGCGCTATGCCAGTCCCTGGGCGGACGGCGATGAGTAAGCCGCCGACCCTGAGCGCCCCGCGCACCCCGCCGAGCTTCGCCGCGCTGGTGCAGTCGTTCTTCACCGAGTACCTCACGCAACAGCGCGCGATGAGCCCGCGCACGGTGGCGACTTACCGCGACGGCTTCGTGCTATTCCTGGACTTCGCCACGACGCACCTGCACAAGCAGCCCACGACGATGAAGCTGTCCGACATCACGCCGGCGTTGATCCTGGCCTTCCTCGACCATCTGGAGCGCGACCGCGGCAACGCGGTGCGCACCCGCAATGCCCGGCTGGCGGCGCTGCGCGCGTTCCTGAAGTTCGCCGGGCACCGCGATGTCAATGCGCTGCATGTCGTCGAGCAGGCGTTGGGCGTTCCGATGAAGCGCTTCGAGCGGCCGATGCTCGGCTTCCTGTCGCGCGAGGAGATGCTGGCCATCATCGGCAAACCGGGATCGAGCTGGACAAGCCAGCGAGACCATCTGCTGCTGCACATGCTCTACAACACCGGCGCCCGGGTGTCGGAGATCATCGGCGTGCGGCTGGCCGACGTTGTGATGGATGGTGCGGCCTGCGTGCACCTGCGCGGCAAGGGGCGCAAGCAGCGCACGATGCCGCTGTGGCGCTCGACGGTGAAGGCCGTTCGTGCTTGGTTGAGATGCAATCCAAATCTGCTGCCCGCATCGGCGTTGCTGCCCAACCGGGACGGCCACGCGATGACGAGGAACAACCTCGCGCAGCGGCTCGCGTTGGCAGTGGCGGCGGCGACTCCGGCGATGCCCAGCCTGCGCGATCGCCATGTCTCCCCGCACACGATCCGCCACACCACGGCCATGCATCTGCTGCACTCCGGCGAGCCGATCGCAGGCATCGCCCTATGGCTCGGCCACGAGAGCCCGACCACGACACATCAGTACACGGAGGCCAACCTGGCGATGAAGGAGAAGGAACTGGCTCGGATGCAGGACCCCGACACCGCCAGCCGGCGCTTCCGCGCATCGGACTCGCTGCTCGAGTTCCTGAAGGGGCTGTGATTATGAGAAGTGCTTGAGCGCTGCGGATCACCTGCATACCAGGTGGTCCGTGCGCCACCCTCCGTCGAACTTGTCATAACGGAGGTCTTCTCATAATGGCCG
>JBDSZM010000106.1:0-3508 GCA_039925165.1 Burkholderiaceae bacterium | reverse complement strand
GACCAGGGCGGTCGCCAGGTTGAGGTCAGACATGGGAAAGCTCCGTGAGGTTGGAAAACCCGGGCGTCCCGACCCTGGCTATCACCGCCCGAGCGCGGCTCGAGGGCGGTGGCGGTCCGGGCGCACGGCCGGCCAGCGCGAACCGCTGCCATCGAAGGCAGGGCGGGGCGGGGGGCGGCGCTCATCGGAGGGGGGTGGAATGTCGGGTCGATTCTAAGGGGAAGTCCCTATGATCGCCGGCATGCGCAACCGCACCGTCTTCTTCGTCTCGGACGGCACCGGCATCACCGCCGAGACCTTCGGCAATTCGATCCTGGCCCAGTTCGCGATCAAGTCGCACCATGTGCGACGTCCCTTCATTGACTCGCCCGACAAGGCGCACCAGGTGGTGCGAGAGATCAACCACACCGCCGACGTCGAAGGCCAGCGGCCGATCGTCTTCGTCACGCTGGTCGATCCGGAGATCCTGGGCATCGTCAAAGCTCAGTCCAGGGGCCTGGTGCTGGACATGTTCAATACCTTCATCGAGCCGCTCGAGGCCGAGTTCGCGATGACCTCGAACCACCGGGTCGGCCGTTTCTCGGACATCTCGAAGAGCCAGGAATACACCGACCGCATCGAGGCGATCAACTTCTCGCTCGCCCACGACGACGGCCAGTCGTCGAAGAACCTGGCGCAGGCCGACGTGATCCTGGTCGGCGTGAGCCGCAGCGGCAAGACGCCGACCACCCTGTACCTGGCGATGCAGCACGGCATCAAGGCCGCCAACTGCCCGCTGATCCCGGAAGACTTCGAGCGCGACGCGATGCCGTCGGCGCTGCTGCCGTTCAAGGGCAAGTGTTTCGGCCTCACGATCGACCCCGCGCGGCTGGCCCAGATCCGCACCGAGCGACGGCCGAACAGCAAGTACGCGTCGCTCGATAACTGCCGTTACGAGGTGCGCGCGGCCGAGGCGATGATGAAGCGCGAAGGCATCGCCTGGTTGTCGTCGACCCACAAGTCGATCGAGGAGATCGCAACCACCATCCTGCGCGACCTGCGGCCGGATCGGCTCATGTATTGAGGGGTTACCGAAGCCGTCATCGCGCCATCGTTCCCCCGGGCGCGGCGCTTTCTGCGCAGACTGACGACACCCCCGGCGCGGCGGCAGGCTCCAAGGTCCGACCCGCTCAGCTGGGCGAGAGGCCAGGCCCGTATCGATCCAGTTTCATCAGGCGCATCAGCGCCTCGAATCGCGGCTCGCGACGCAGGCCGGACCAGCGCGGGTCGTCCTTCAGGAAGATGAGTTGCGGGTCTCGCGCGGCGTATGCCTTCTCCAGCGCGTCCAGGGCCTTCGCGTTCTCGCCGATCGCTGCCTGCAACACCGCCAGCGAAAACGGCGGCACGTAGCGGGTGCCCGCCTGCTGCAGCAGCTGATCCAGGATCGCACGCGTTTCGTCGCGATGCCCCAGGCGCGCGAGGTGCATGCCGAGCAGCGCGCGCGGCCGGCTGTTGCCTTCGGCCTGCGCGACGGAACGACGCAGCGACGCGATTGCCGGTTCGGGCTGACCCTCGGCGAGCAGCATCACCGCCTCGGTACGGCGCGCCAGAAAGAAGTCGGGGGAGATGTCGAACGCACGCTGCAGCCGCGCGCGCTTCCTGGCGTCTGCCACCGGCGAAGAGGTAGCCGGACTCGAGCGTGTTGAAGAAGGGCGACATGGGGTCGAGCTCGCGCGCCCGGCGCAGGTGGGCGAAACCTTCGTCAGGCCGGTCCTGGGTAAGCAGCAGTTGCGCGAGGCCGAAGTGCGCTTCGGCCACGTTCGGGTTGAACGACAAGGCGCGACGAAGCTCGCGCTCGGCACCGGGCCAATCGAACTCGAAGTAGTAGAGGTTGTAGCCCTTCTCCGACAATGCTTCGCCCAGGTTGGGCGCCAAGTCCAGCGCGCGCTGGGTCGCCGCTCGCGCGGGTGCGAACACGCTGGCCGGCAGCGCGTCCGAAGCGAGCAGCGTCTGGCGCAACGCTTCGGCCAAGCCGACGTGTGCAAGCGCGTACGAGGGGTCGACCGCGATCGCCTGATTGAAGAGCGCGATGCTCTTGCGCAGTGGTTCGGCGCGGCGCTCTTGCGCGTGCCGTCTTGCGGCAAGATACAGCTCGTAGGCGTCGGTGTTGCGTGTGCCGCCGGGGTTGGTTCCGGTCACGCCGTCGGCGATGCCCGTGCCGGGCTGCAGCTTTCCGGCCAAGGCCTGCAGCACCCGCGCCGAGATCGCGTCCTGCAGGTCGAAGACGCCGGTGAACTGCTCGTCGAAGCTGCCGCTCCACGCCGCGGTGCCATCGCTGGCGCGCAGCAGGCGCGCGTTGACGCGCAGCTGAGCGCCGCGCCGTTGCAGCGAGCCATCGACAACCCAGGTGACGTCGAGGTCGCGCGCCGCACGCACCGGGTCCTGCTCGCTGCCGGCGTAGCGCCGCACCGAGCCCACCGATCGCACGACCAGCCCGGGCACCGTCGACAGGCGGGTGATCAGACTCTCGGCCATGCCGACCTCGAGCAACTCGTCGCGGGTCTCGGCCGCCAGCGGCTTGAACGGCAGCACGGCCAGGGTCGCCAGCGCACCAACGTCGCCGCCACTTGCCTGCGCTGCGCGTCGCCATGCCCAGAAGGCCGCGCCCGCGGCCGCCAGCGCGGCGCAGGCCATCGAGAGCTGCAACCAGCGACGGCGGTCGGCCCAGGTCCTTGGCGGCGCGGACGTTGCCTCGCCGTCGCGGGTCGGCAGCGCGGGTGGCGGCGCGGGCGGCAGCGCGGCGTCGGCCACCGGCGGATCGATCCTCACCGGTTCGATGAACCGGAAGCCGCGCCGCGCCACCGTCTGGATATAGCGCCGGCCCGGCGGCTCGTCGCCGAGTGCCCGACGCAGGCCCGAGACCGTCTGGCTCAGGTTGTTCTCCTCGACCACCAGCCCGGGCCAGAGGGTGCGCATCAGCGTGTCCTTGTCGAGCAGCAGGCCGGCGTTCTCGACGAACAGGAGCAGGGCGTCGAACTGGCGCGGCGTCAGGCCGAGCGTGGTGCCGTCGGCGTGCAGCACGCGCCGTTGCGAGCGTTCGAGCACGAAGTCGCCGAAGGCATAGCGCTCAGACACGGACATGGCGCCGATTCAAGGTTATTTCAGGGAATCTTCAGAAGCGGCTAACGACACGCGGCAAGGGCGTGGCCATTGTGGACTTCCGTTTTGCAGGTGCCCACGGCACCGATCCCCAGTAGGACCCCATGACTCACCGCCGCCCTTCCCTTTATCCGTCCCATGCCGCGCTGTTGCTCCTCGTCGCCATGGCCGCTTGCGGCGGAGGCGGCGGGGAAGAGACACCGGTTGTCGACGCCGATGGCTGCACCACCGGCGCCCAGCCCTTATCAGGCTCCAGCGCCTTCTGCCGCGGCAAGGCGAATTTCAGCGACCGGACGCTCGCCGGCCTCGGCGCCAACGGCCGCTCCTGCGCCGACTGCCACGTGCCGGAAGAGAGCTTCCAGCTCAGGCC
>JBDSZM010000105.1:0-2743 GCA_039925165.1 Burkholderiaceae bacterium | reverse complement strand
GCGTAGAGGCCGAAGATCAGGATGTTGATCGCCAGCGCCTCGTAGGGCATGACCAGCGGAAACACCAGCAGGACGGCGATGACGGCGCCGACGCGGTGGCGCCGCACGAGGTCGAAGAGCGCAGCAGCCTGCATCAGCTCATCAGCCCGGCCTTGCCGAAGAAGCCCTGCGGCCGGATCAGCAGCACCACCGCCATCAGCACGAAGATCGACAGCTCGGCCAGGTCGGGCGCGAGCAGCGAGGTCAGGCTGAAGACGATGCCGACCAGCAACCCGGCCACCACCGCGCCGGGCAGCGAGCCCATGCCGCCGACGACGGTGACGACGAAGGATTCGGCCAGCACCGAGATGCCCATTTCGGGGTTGACCGCGCGGGTCGGTGCGGCCAGCACGCCCGACAGCCCGGCAATCGCGGTGCCGATGCCGAAGACGATGAGCCAGACCCGCGCGATATCGACGCCGAGCACGCGCACGATCTCGGGGTCGCGCGAGCCGGCCCGGATGACCAGGCCGTAGCGCGTCTTCTCGATGAAGAGCCAGAGTGCGAGCACCACCAGCGCGGTCGCGCCGATGAGGAACAGGCGATACAGCGGGAAGTGGCCGAAGCCGAGGTCGACCGCGCCGCGCAGCGCCGCCGGCGTCGAGGTCGGCAGGCCCTCGATGCCGAAGGCCACGCGCATCGCCTCGACCATCACGTACGACAGCCCGAAGGTCAACAGCAGCGGGTAGTCGATGCCACGGCCGTAGAGCGGACGCACCAGGAAGCGCTCGGTGACGAGCCCGATCGCACCGACCGCCAGCGGCGTGAGCACCAGGCTGAACCAGAAACTGCCGGTCAGGCCGAGGAAGTAGACGCCGAGGAAGGCGCCGACCATGAAGAACGCGCCGTGCGCGAAGTTGACGACCGTCAGCATGCCGAAGATCAGCGACAGGCCGAGCGCGAGCAGCGCGTAGACGGCGCCCAGCGCGACACCGGTCATGAGTTGCAGCGCGAGCAGCGCGGGCGTGATCCCTTCCATGCGGCGAGGTCCCGGCAGCCGCTGCGGCTCAGGTGGTGACCTTGTGGCCGAGCTCGTCGCAGCTGCGCAGGTTGGCCTCGTTCGCCGGCTCGGTCGCGAGCACCTTGAAGACGTCGTACTTGTCCTTCATGTCCTTCGACTTCGACTCGACGATGATCACCGACTGGACCGACTGGTGATCGCACTTGCGATAGAACTGCTCGCCCTTGTACCAGTTGTACCTCAGCTGGCGCAGCGCGATGCTGACCGGCACCGAGTCGGTCGACTTGGCGTTGACGACCGCCTGCAGCACGCTGCGGATGCCGGCGTAGCCGAGCGCACCGTAGTCGGACGGCACCGCGCCACCGTGCGCCTTGCGGAACTTGTCGTTGAAGGCCTTGGCGGCCGGGATCGTGGCCTCCATGCCCCAGTAGTACGAGGTGCCGCCGAGCACGCCGTCGAAGGCCTCGGGGCCGCCGGCCTGGCGCGCCGTGTACAGCAGGATCGGCGTGATGATCTTGGTGTTCGCCTTCACGCCGAAATCGGTCGCCTGCTTGACCGCATTGACGAGGTCGCGGCCGAACAGGTTCAGCACCAGCATGTCGGGCTTGAGCGACTGCACGCGCGGCAGGAAGGCCGAGAAGTCGGCGGTGCCGAGCGGTGTGCGGATGTCCGCCAGCATGGTCGTGCCGAGCGGCTTGCCGGCGCGTTCGAAGCCGCGCACCATCTCGTGGCCGTAGGCGTAGTCGGCGGTCAGGTAGACGATCCTCTTGCCGAACTTCGGGAACGCGTAGCGGGCCACCGCGCCGGCCGTGAGGTGCGGGTTCAGCGCCTCGTGGAAGGTGTACAGGCTCCAGTCCTTGGCCTCGTTGATCGCATCCGACTGGCTGATCGAGTTGAAGATGATCTTGCGGTCGCGCGCCACCGCGTTGATCGACAGCTGGGTCGCCGCCGACAGCGAGCCGACGATGAAGTTGACCTTGTCCTTCTCGATCAGCTCGAGCGTGCGGGTCGCCGCCTCGCCCGGATTGAGCTTGTCGTCGCGCACCAGCAGCTCGGCCTTGCGCCCGGCGTAGCCGCCGGCATCGTTGAACTCCTTGATCGCGATCTCGGCGCAGCGCACCTGGTCCTGCGCCTCGGCCGAGAACGCGCCGGTCAGCGGCACCGGAAAGCCGATCTTGATCGGCGCGCCCTGGGCCCGCGCGATGTTGAACATGAACGGCGAGGCGGCCAGCGCGGTGCCGGTGGCGAGGATCTGGCGGCGGCGGACGTCGGCGGGGGTCGTGGTCATGGCAGGTCTCCAGGGGGTTGTTCTAGGCGGTGGCAAGGGGCAGCGAGGCGGGATCGATGGCGGTGAGTTCGAGCACGCTGCGGGCGTCGCGCTCGACGGCGGCCCCGCGCTCGCGGCCCTGCGCCTGCATGTAGGCGCCCAGGTCGCGCGCGCGCTGCAGCACGCGCCGCGCGGCCGGCAAGCGCTGCGCCGCGTAGACGCGCAGCGCGGCGGGGTTGGCGCCGTGCTCGCGGATGGCGTCGGCGATGCTGCAGGCGTCTTCGGCCGCCTTGGTCACGCCCATGCCGACGTGCGGCCGCGCGACGAAGCCGGCGTCGCCCATCAGCGCGACGCGCCCGTGCGCGAGGCGCGCCGACTCGACGTCGTGGATCGGCTGCAGGAAGGGCTGCACGGTGCGGTCGAGCACCTCGGCGAACTGGGGCGCGAGCAACCGGTGCGCATCGGCGCGCATCGCC
>JBDSZM010000104.1:0-6588 GCA_039925165.1 Burkholderiaceae bacterium | reverse complement strand
CTTGGCGTACTTGGCGTGCTCGGCCGCGATGAAGCTGCGGAAGTCGGCCTGCGAGCTCGCCATCGCCTCCACGCCGAGCCCGGCGAACCGCTCCTTCAGGTCGGGATCGGCCATCACCTTGACGAGCGCGGCGTGGTAGTTGTCGACGACCGCCTTGGGCGTCCCGGCGGGCAGGTACACGCCCCACCAGTTCTCGGCCACCAGACCGTTCAGGCCGGCCTCGGCGAAGGTCGGGATGTCCGGGAACAGGCGCGAGCGCTTCTCGCTCGTGATCGCCAGCGGCCGCAGCTTGTGGGTCTTGATGAACTGCGACACCGGCAGGGCATCGGACACCATCATCTGGATGTGGCCGGCGAGCAGGTCGTTGACGGCCTGGCCACCGCCCTTGTAGGGCACGCTGACCAGCTTGACCTTGGCCTGCCGGATGATGAGCTCGCCGCCCAGGTGCGCCATGCTGCCTGGGCCGCTGGTGCCGAAGGTCAACGCGCCCGGCTTGGCGCGCGCGCCCTCGAGCAGCTCGGCCAGGGTCTTGTACGGCGAGGCGACCGGCACCACCAGGATGTTCGGCCCGGTCGCGGTCAGCGCGACGGGGATGAAATCCTTCTCCATGCTGTAGCTCAGCTTGCTGATGATCGGGTTCACCGCGGCCGGGCCGAGGTTGCCGATCACGAACGTATAGCCGTCGGCCGGCTGGCGCGCCGCGAACTCCCTGCCAATCGAGCCGGCCGCGCCGGGCTTGCTCTCGATGATGACCGGCTGGCCCCAGTAGGCCGAGAGCTTGTCGCCCATGATGCGGGCCATCAGGTCTGAGCTGCCGCCGGCCGGGTAGGTCACGATCAGCCGCACCGGCTTGTTGGGAAAGGCAGCCTGGGCCTGCACGGCGCCGGGCATCAGACAGATGCCGGCCAGCGCGAGCACGGCGCGGCGGATGGGCGATCGGGGGGTTGCGGTCCGCATCGATGACTCCTGATGAGAGGGTGGTTCGGATCGAGCGCGGCCGGACCCGGCCGACATCGGTCCAGGCCCAATCTAGATTATCAGTTGCTAAACAGACATCCCCACTTTCCCTAGCTCTCGCCGATCGTCGACCGATCCCCCGCCTCACACTGTGCCGCGGCGCCAGCGGTCGGCGGGCGCCGGCAGGCAGCGACGAATCGTGGCAGGCTGACGATCCCGCGCGGCCGTCGCACCGACGTCGCCCGACCGGGTCACCACGAAAGGAACCGAAATGAGCGAGAAGAAAGCGAACGTCCACTGGGAAGGCCAGGGCAAGGCCGGAACCGGCGCGATCAGCACCGAGACCGGTGCGCTGAAGGCGTACCCCTACGGCTTTGCCAGCCGATTCGAGGATGACCGCCGCGGCACCAACCCCGAGGAACTGATCGCCGCGGCCCACGCCGCCTGCTTCACGATGGCGTTCTCGTTTGCCTGCGACAAGGCGGGGTTCGCGACCGCCGCGGTCGACACCACCGCCAGCGTTCGGCTCGTCAAGCAGGGCGAAGGGTTCGCGATCGACCGCATCGCGCTGACACTCGATGCCAGCGTGCCCGGCATCACCGAGGCGCAGTTCCAGCAGATCGCGCAGGGCGCCAAGGCCGGTTGCCCGCTGTCGAAGGCGCTGGCCAGCGTGCCCGAGATCACGCTCGTCGCGAACTTGCGCAACTGAGCCGCGCGACCCGCCACCATGTACGAGATGCGCCAGCTGGAGATCCCGCCGTCCTTCATGGCGCTCTACACCCGGCACGGTCGCCCCAGCGCCGCCCGCGAGGTTGTCGAGGCGCGCTACGAGGCCTGCGAGGACCTGGCGCACGGGGTCGCCGGCTTCTGCAGTACCCAGGCCGCGGACGACGACGGTGGCCGCTCGGCGATCCTGCTGCGCTGCCATGCCGGGCTGCTGCTGACGCCGCAGACGCTGAGCGCTGCCGAGGCGGGCTGGGTCACCGGCCGCACCGCCGAACTGCTCGAGTGGGATACGCCACCGCTGCCGGACGCGACCGACGACGCGGATTGACTCGATGCGGGCCGGGCCCACGACTGGGGAAAAGCCGGGAAGCGACGACGCCACGCCTGGCTTGCGAGGCAACGAGACGCTACTGAGTGCGCCGGCTAGACCGGGGCCGCCGCGCCACGCCTCGAGGCTCCACCAGCGCGTGCGGGTCCAGCGCGGATCGATCGGCATAGATAGCCCCCGGTTCGGGTCGATGACAGACGCCGGGCCGGCGCCGCGCATCGTCGGACCCATCCGGCGCCGGCATGCGGTCGAGGTCGCGGCCCTGCAGTTCCTGCGCCGCCACACCGACCGCCAGGTCAAGACCACCGTGCCGGGTCCGTTCACCATGCTGCAGCAGGCCCAGAACGACCACTACCCGACCGAGGAAGCGGCCGCGATGGACGACGCCGCCGCCGTCAACGCGGAGATCCACAACCTGTTCGCGGCCGGCGCCGACAGCGTGCAGATCGACGAACCCTAAATGCAGGCGCGGCCCGAGAAGGCGCGCCGGTACGGGCTCGCAGCGCTTAACGCGGCGCTCGACGGCAGCACCGGCACGACCGCGGTGCAATCTGTTTCGGTTATGCGGCGGTCATCCGCGAGCGGCCGAGCGGTTACTCGTTTCCGGGCGAACTGCGCGGCTGCCGCTGCCGGCAGGTGTCGATCGAGACCGCGCAGTCCAAGCTCGATTGCAGCGTGCTGGCCGGGCTGGACGACAAGCAGGTCATGGTCGGCTGCCGACCTGTCCGACCTCGCGGTCGAGACCCCCGAGGTCATCGCCTGCGCGCATCCGGCGCGCCCTGCCCTACGTGGCGAAGGAGCGCGTCACCCTGGCGCCCGACTGCGGCATGAAATACCTGCCGCGCGAGATCGCGCAGGGCAAGCTGCGCGCGATGGTGGCGGCGGCGCTGATGCTGCGCGCCGAGCACGCCGGCTGACACAGCCGCCGCGCCGCCACCGCGCAGCGCATCCGCTTGCGCCCGTCCGATGTCACGCCCGGCGGCCCTTCGGGTCGGGCCCGACTTGAATCCCCGGTGCGCCTGCCCACATGCGAGCGGTGAACGTCCTCGTCGTCCTGGCGGTTTTGCTGGTCATCGCCGCGGCGTCGGGCGCAGCCTACGCGGCACCGTTGCTGGCCCGCCGTTGGCGGCGCGAGCGCATCGCGCGGCGGCCGTTTCCGGCGGCGTGGCGCGACATCGTTCGGCGCGGCGTGCCGCTGGCGCACGAGCTTCCGGCCGCGCAACAGCTGCGTCTGAAGAAGCACATCCAGGTCCTGCTGGCCGAGGTGCCGTTCGTCGGCTGCGCCGGCCTGATGGTGACCGAGGAGATGCGCGTCAGCATCGCCGCGCAGGCGGCCTTCCTGCTGCTCGGCCGCGGCGGATCGTTCGGCAACCTGCGCCAGGTGCTGGTGTATCCGGACCACTTCGTCGTGCCGCGCACCCAAGCCGGTGCGGGCGGCGTGGTGCACGAGGGCCGCGACGTGCTGGCCGGCCAGAGCTGGCAGCGCGGCCAGGTGATCCTGGCGTGGGACGCGGTGCGCCACGGCGCCGCCGAACCGCACGACGGTGCCAACGTGGTCATGCACGAATTCGCGCACCAGCTCGATCAGGCCCACGGGGTCGCCAATGGCGCACCCTATGTCGGACGCGGAGCGGCGCAACAGACCTGGGCGCGCGTCATGGGGCGCGAGTTCGAGGCGCTGCGGGCGCGCCTGGCGGGCTCCGAGCCCGAGCTGATCGACGCCTATGCCGCGACCAGCCCGGCCGAGTTCTTCGCGGTGACGACCGAGGTTTTCTTCGAGCAGCCGGCGCGGCTCGCCGCCGAGCGCCCGGCGCTGTACGAGCAGCTCCGGCGTTGCTATCGACTCGACCCGACCGCCTGGTAGGTCTTGCCAAACGCGGCGAGGCGCTGCACGCCCTTCAGCCGAATGCGAAGCCGGAGTAGCCCGCATCCACGACCTCGGCGCAGCGCTGCGCATACAGCGGGTATCCGCCGGCCAGGGGCATGAACATGCGCGGCTTGCCCGGGATGTTGGCGCCCAGGTACCAGGAGTTGCAATTCAGGAAGACGGTCTGGCGGGCGACGAAGTTGACGAAGCCGATCCAATCGCTTTCGGCCGCGTCGGTCGCCTCGATGGTCGCGTGGCCGTGGGCGGCCAGCCAGCCGATGCAGTCGGCGATCCAGTCGACGTGGTGCTCGATCGTCAGGATGACGCTGGTGAACGCCGCCGGGCTGCCCGCGCCCGCGATCTGGAACAGGTTGGGGAAGCCGGCCACCGTGAGGCCGAGGTAGTTGAGCGGACCGCCGCGCCACTTGTCCTGGATCCGCAGGCCGTCGCGCCCGCGCAGGTCCAGGCGCATCACGGTGCCGGTCACGGCATCGAAGCCGGTCGCGAGCACGAGCGTGTCGAAGGCATGCTCGTGGCCGCCGGCGCGCAGCCCGCCCTGGGTGACGGCCTCGATCGGCTGCGTGCTCACGTCGACCAGCCGCACGTTGGGCCGGTTGTAGGTTTCGTAATAGCCGTCGGCGACACACAGCCGCTTGCAGCCGATCGGATGGTTCGGCGACAGCCGGGCCGCGACGGCCGAGTCGTGCACCGCCGCGCGGATCTTGCCGCGCACGAACTCGGCGGCGTGCTCGTTGGCGCGCAGGTCGGTCATCACGTCGCCGAAGGCGCCGAGCATGCCGAAGCCGCCGACCTGCCAGCGCATCTCGAAGGCGGCGGCGCGTTCCTCGGGCGACGCGGTCAGCGCCGAGTCGGGGTTGATCGGCAGCTCGCAGCCGAAGCCGGTGCGCATCTGCCGATTGCGGGCCCGAAAGCCGGCGTAATCGGCCTTCACGCGCGCCTCCTGGACCGGATCGAGCGGCCCGTTGTGGGCCGGCACCACGTACGCCGCGGTGCGCTGGAAGACCGTCACCGAGGCGGCCTGCACGGCGATCTGCGGGATGACCTGCACCCCCGACGACCCGGTGCCGATCACGCCGACATGGCGGCCGCGGAAATCGACCGGCGCGTGCGGCCAGTCGGCCGTGTGCAGGACCGCGCCGGCAAAGTCGCCCAGCCCCGCGAAGGCCGGCGTGTTGGGGGTCGACAGCGGGCCGCTGGCGAGCACCACGAAGCGCGCGCGCCAGGCCTGTCCGACCCCGTCCGCATCGACGCCGTCGACCTGCCACTGGCGCGCGGCCTCGTCGTAGACCATTGCAGTAACGCGGGTCGTGAGACGGATGTCGCGGCGCAGGTCGAAGCGGTCGGCCACATGGTTGGCGTAGCGCAGCAGTTCGGGCTGCGAGGCGTAGCGCTCGCTCCAGTGCCAGGACTGCTGCAGGCCCTCGTCGAAGGCGTACGAATATTCCAGGCTCTGGATGTCGACCCGCGCCCCCGGATAGCGGTTGGCATACCAGGTGCCGCCGACGCTCGGCGCGGCCTCGACCGCGAGCGCGGTGAGGCCCGACGACCGTGCCTTGTGCAGCATCGCCGTCCCGGCAAAGCCGGCACCGACGATCAACAAGTCGAGCGTCGCTGTCGTCATGAGGGGACCCGGGTTAGGCGCGCTGGCGGTGGCGTATTAGTCGCCTTGGGCACTCACGCGTCAAGTCTGAACTGCTGGCAGAAGCGCACCAGGCCCGCCCACGTGCCTGACCCGGCGAGCCTCGGTCGCGCGGCGGCGAGTAGCCATGCGCTCGCGTGGGGGTCCTGCGCTTGCTACCCTGCCCGGTCCCCAAACTCCGGAGCACACCATGCAGGAAAAATCCAACGATCCGCATCCGCTGAGCAACCTGGCCTACGACTGGATCACCCTGATCCAGAACAAGGCCCAGGCCCTGATGGCGTACGACCAGTACATCAAGGACGCGGAGCAGGCCAAATCGCCCGAGTGCGCCGCCTTCTTCCGCAAGGTGCACGACGCCGACAAGGCGCAACTCGCCGAAGCCAAGCAGCACCTGGTGGCGGTACTTCAGGGCAAGATGGGCGCCGGCTGACCCCGGAGACCGTCCATGAGCACCGAAAAGTCATTCGCTTCGCACGCCGACCTGGCCGAGAAGCGGATCACGTTCAGCCAGTTGTCCGAACACGCCTGGGCCTACACGGCCGAGGGCGACCCGAACACCGGGATCATCATCGGCGACGACGCGGTGCTCGTGGCCGACACCCAGGCCACGCCGGCGATGGCTGCCGACGTGATCCGGCGCATCCGCGAGGTGACCGACAAGCCGATCAAGTACGTCGTGCTGACGCACTACCACGCGGTGCGCGTCCTCGGCGCAAGCGCCTACCAGGCGCAGGAGATCATCGCCAGCCAGGACACTTACGACCTGATCGTCGAGCGCGGCGAGGCCGACAAGGCGAGCGAGATCGGTCGCTTCCCGCGCCTGTTCAGCAACGTCGAGACGGTGCCACCTGGCATGACGTGGCCGACGCTCACCTTCAGCGGCAAGGCGACGCTGTGGCTCGGCAAGCTCGAGGTGCAGTTGCTGCAGCTGGGCCGCGGCCACACCAAGGGCGACACGGTCGTCTGGCTGCCGCAGGAGCGGGCGCTGCTGTCGGGCGACCTGGTCGAGTTCGACGCCACGCCCTACTGCGGCGACGCCTACTTCCA
>JBDSZM010000103.1:0-2952 GCA_039925165.1 Burkholderiaceae bacterium | reverse complement strand
GTCGTACAGGAACTTCGGCGACACCTCGGCGTTCGGCTGGCGCAGGCCCTGCAGCAGTTCGGCGCGCAGCTCGGCGGCGTCCTCGCGATGGACCTGCACGAACTGCGGGGCGTGGGCCGCATCCGTCGCGGCGGAAGGGAAGGCGGAATTCACGGTGGGGGAGTCCTTCGGTCGGGTGGGCGGATCGGTGGGTCGGGGTCGGCGTGCAGGCCGTGCGCCGCGGGGCGGCGGCGACTGCAGGCGGCGGACGGCAGGCGGCGGACGGCAGGGTGCCACGGTTTTGCCTAAGATGCGCGGCCCGGCCTCGCGCGGGACATTCGCCGGGCGTGCCGCATGCCCGACGCCCCACTTTTCCGAACCGGAGCCTCGCCATGACCTCATCATTTTCTTCCCGGGCCTTGCGCGCGCTGCTGGCCGCCGCGGCGTTGGCGTGCGCAGGCGCGGCGCAGGCCCAGCAGGTGCTGCGCGTGACCGCCATCCCGGACGAATCGCCGACCGAACTGGCGCGCAAGTTCGCGCCGCTCGGCAAATACCTCGAGAGCCGGCTCGGCATGAAGGTCGACTGGACGCCGGTGACCGACTACGCCGCCGCGGTCGAGACGCTGGTCAACAAGAAGATCGACATGGCCTGGTTCGGCGGCTTCACCTACGTGCAGGCGTCGGTGCGCTCGGGCGGCAAGGTGATTCCGCTGGTGCAGCGCGCCGAGGACGCAGCCTTCAAGTCGGTCTTCATCGCGAGCAAGGGCAACGGCATCACCAAGCTCGCAGACCTGAAGGGCAAGACGCTCAGCTTCGGCTCGCAGTCGAGCACCTCGGGCCACCTGATGCCGCGCAGCTTTCTGCTCGCCGCCAAGATCGATCCCGACAAGGACCTGAAGCGCGTCAGCTACTCGGGCGCGCACGACGCCACCATCGCCGCGGTGGCGAGCGGCAAGGTCGATGCCGGCGCGCTCAACATCTCGGTCTGGAACAAGTTCGTCGAGGACAAGAAGGTCGATCCGGCCGAGGTGCTGGTGTTCTATACGACGCCGAGCTATTACGACTACAACTGGGCGGTGCACGCCGACATGCCGGCCGCGCTGCGCGAGAAGATCGCCAAGGCCTTCACCGACCTCGACCCTGCGACACCCGAAGGCGCAGAACTGCTGAAGACCCAGCGCGCCTCGCGTTTCATCCCGACCCGGGCCGAGAACTACGACGGCATCAAGTCGGCGGCCGAGAACGCCGGGCTGCTGAAGTAGGCTCGCGCCCGCCCGTCGACCCGGTTTGACCGATCACCTTCGACTCGAGTCGCTCAGCGTGCGCCATCCGGCCGCGCGCGGCGGCGCCCTGGCCATCGAGGGTGTCTCGTTCGCGGTGCAGCGCGGCGAAGTGGTCGCCGTGATCGGGCCATCGGGCGCCGGCAAGACCACGCTGCTGCACGCCATCGCGTGCGCCATCGCACCTGCCGCGGGCCGCCTCCAGCTGATGGGGCTCGACCCGTGGACGCTGCCGCGGCGCGCGCTGCACCGGCTGCGCGGCCGCCTCGTCCTGGCGCCGCAGGTGCCGCCGCTGCCACCGCGCCAGCGCGTCGTGACGGCGGTGCTGGCCGGGCGGCTGCCGGGCTGGGGCCTCGCGACCAGCCTGCGCTCGCTGTTCCATCCGGTCGATGCCTCGGCGGCGCGCGACGCGCTGCAGCGCTTCGACCTTGCCGACAAGCTTTACGAGCGAGTCGACCGGCTGTCGGGCGGTGAGCGCCAGCGGGTCGGACTGGCGCGCTTGCTGGTGTCGGGGGCCGAACTGCTGCTGGTCGACGAGCCGCTCTCGGCGCTCGACCCGACGCGCGCGGCGCAGGCCATCGCGACGCTGTGCGACGCCGCCCGAAGCGCCGGCGCGACCCTCCTCACCACGCTGCACCAGGTCGAGGTCGCACGGGCGAGTTTCGAGCGCATCGTGGCCTTGCGCGACGGCCGGCTCGCCTTCGATCGGCCGGCGGCGCAGGTCACCGATGCCATGTTGGGCGAGCTTTACGCCGACCACGAGGACGAGTTGAGCCGCGATTTCGAGGGCGCCGCACCGTTTATCGATCCGGTGCCCCACGAGACGCAGCGCGCGCTGACCTGCCGCTGATCCCGGGCCGCGCCGCCGAGACCATGCCCGCTGTTCCGTACCCCGCGCCGCGCGACCCGGCCTGGCTGCCCCGGCTGGCGCTCGTCGGCGCCGGCCTGGTGCTGCTGTGGCCGCTGCTGGTCTGGACCGAGTTCAAGCCGTGGGAACTGCTCGACGCGCGCAGCCTGCGGGCCACGGGCAAGTTCCTGCGCGACTTCGTCCCGCCGCGCCACGACGCCGAGTTCATGCAGCTCATGCTGGCGCAGACCTGGCGCACGGTGGCGATCGCGACGGCCGGGCTGACGCTCGCCTTCGTGGTCGCGGTGCCGATCGCCCTGCTGTCGACCGCGCGGCTGTCGGTGTCGGCGCTGTCCGGGCCGATGGCGGCCGGGCCGCGGGCGCTGCGCCAGGCGGCGCGCTGGTTCGCGATCGTCCTGCGCAGCATCCCCGAGCTGGTCTGGGCGCTGCTGTTCGTGCGGGTGGTCGGGCTCGGGCCGACCTCGGGTGTGATCGCGATCGGCATCGCCTACGGCGGCATGCTCGGCAAGGTCTACGCCGAGATCCTCGAGAGCGGCGAAGCACACGCCACGCAGGCCCTGCTGCGCAACGGCGTCGGCCGGCTGCAGGCCTTCTTCTACGGCGCGCTGCCGCAGGCCTCGACCGAGCTCGTCAGCTACACCGTCTATCGCTGGGAGTGCGCGATCCGTTCGTCGGTGGTGCTGGGCTTCGTCGGTGCCGGCGGGCTCGGGCAGGAGCTCGACAACGCCTCCAAGATGTTCGCCGGTGCCGAGGTCGCGACCATCCTGCTGATCTTCATGCTGCTGGTCGGCATGGCCGACCGCCTGAGCGGCTGGCTGCGCAAGG
>JBDSZM010000102.1:0-9829 GCA_039925165.1 Burkholderiaceae bacterium | reverse complement strand
ATCAACCCGACCGGCAATGCCGCGCTCGCCAGTGCCGGCACCGGCGACGTCCTGGCCGGCTGGCTGGGCGGGCGGTGGGCCGGATGGCCGATGGCGACCGGCTTCGAGGCGGCCGTCCGCGCCGCGTGGCAGCACGGTGCCGCCGCACCGGCCGCAGCGACCGGGCCGCTGCGGGCCTCGGAACTGATCGAGGCGATGGCCGGGTGGGCCACCGCCGCGGCCCCGACTCAGCCGCGCTGACGCCGGCCCGCCGACTTGGCGGGGCCGCCCTTGCGGGCGGCGGACTTGGCCGTCGCGCCGCCTGCCTTGGGCGCCTTGCCTCCCGCGCCGCGCGGACGATGCTTGGTCGCCGCCTTGACAGCCCGGTCGGCCTGCTTCACGGCCTCGAGTTCGGAGCCGGCCTTGTCGCGCCGCGGGCGCAGCGCACCGTGCTCGTCCTCGCCCTCGCGGACCAGCCGGAAATCGATCTTGCGGCCGTCGAGGTCGACCCGGCTGACCTGCACCCGCACCCGTGAGCCCACCGCGTAGCGCACGCCGCTGCGCTCGCCGCGCAGATCCTGGCGGATTTCGTCGAAACGGAAGTACTCGCCGCCCAGTTCGGTGATGTGGACCAGACCCTCGACATACAGCCCGTCGAGCGTGACGAAGAGGCCGAAGCTCGTCACCGCGGTGACGGTGCCACCGTACTCCTCGCCGAGATGCTCGCGCATGTAGCGGCACTTGAGCCAGGCCTCGACGTCGCGCGAGGCCTCGTCGGCGCGGCGCTCGTTGACGCTGCAATGCACGCCGGCGACTTCCCACTTCTCCTCTTCGGCACTCGCCGTGCGGACCGGCTTGGCCGGTGTGCGCCGGTTCACCGGGGCCGGATTGCTGGCGCCAGTGACGAGGTGGTAACGCTTGCCGCCGAGCAGGGCCTTGATGACCCGGTGCACCAGCAGATCGGGATAGCGCCGGATCGGGCTCGTGAAGTGCGTATAGGCTTCGTAGGCGAGACCGAAGTGGCCGCTGTTGGTGCCGGTGTAGATGGCCTGCTGCATCGAGCGCAGCAGCATGGTGTGGATCTGCTGCGCGTCGACCCGGTCCTTGGTCGCCGCGGCAATCGCCTGAAATTCGGCCGGCTGCGGATCGTCGCTGATCGACAGGCCGAGGCCGAGCGCCTTCAGGTAGTTCTGCAGCAGGGTGCGCTTCTCAGGTGTCGGACCTTCGTGCACGCGGTACAGCGAGGGGTGCTTGGCGCGCGCGATGAAATCGGCCGAGCACACGTTGGCGGCGAGCATCGCCTCCTCGATCAGCTTGTGCGCCTCGGTGCGGGTGCGCGGCACGATTTTCTCGATGCGGCCGTTCTCGTCGCACACGATCTGCGTCTCGGTCGATTCGAAGTCGACCGCGCCGCGCTTGGCACGCGCCTTGAGCAGCGCACGGTAGACCTCGTGCAAGTTCAAGAGGTCGGGCACCCGCGCCTCGCGCCGGGTCGCCTCCGGACCACGCGTGTTGGCGAGGATCGCCGCGACCTCGGTGTAGGTGAGGCGGGCGTGCGAACAGATCACCGCCGGATAGAACTGGTAGGCCAGCAGCTCGCCGGTCGCGGTAACGAGCATGTCGCACACCATTGCCAGCCGGTCCTCGTTCGGGTTCAGCGAGCACAGTCCGTTCGACAGCTTCTCGGGCAGCATCGGGATGACGCGGCGCGGAAAGTAGACCGAGGTCGCGCGCTCGTAGGCGTCGTCGTCGATCGGCTCGCCGGGCTTGACGTAGTGGCTCACGTCGGCGATCGCGACGATCAGGCGCCAGCCGTTGTTGGCGGCCTTGGCGGCCTTGCCGCGGCCGCCGGTCGCGTTGCCGACGTCCTTGCCCACCACCGCCGGCTCGCAATACACCGCATCGTCGAAGTCGCGCGCATCCTCGCCATCGATCGTCACCAATGGCACGTCGGTCAGGTCGATGCGGTGCTTGCGATCGGCCGGTCGGATCTTGTCCGGCAGGCCCGCTGCCTGCACCAGCGTCTGCGAGGAGAAGCGGTGCGGCACCTCGTACTTGCGCACTGCGATCTCGATCTCCATGCCCGGATCGTCGATCTCGCCGAGCACCTCGGTCACGCGGCCGACCGGCTGCGAATACATCGACGGCGGCTCGGTCAGCTCGATCGCGACCACCTGGCCGGCGCTCGCATTCGCGATCGCGTTCTTGGGCACCAGGATGTCCTGGCCGTAGCGCTTGTCTTCGGGTGCGACCAGCCACACGCCGCTCTCGTGCAACAGGCGGCCGATGATGGGCTGCTTCTTGCGCTCGAGGATCTCGAGCACGCGGCCCTCGGGCCGGCCCTTGCGGTCCATGCGCACGATGCGGGCCTTGACCCGGTCGCGATGCAGCACCGCGCGCATCTCCTGCGGCGACAGGTAAAGGTCGGGCTGACGATCGTCGCGCACGACAAAGCCGTGGCCGTCGCGGTGACCCTGCACGGTGCCTTCGACCTCGCTCAGGAGATCGGCGCCGATCGGGGGCGTGGGGGGGGTGGGAATAAGTTTGATGATAAAGTCCGAAACTTCCTGAAATGCCCAGGTGGCGGAATTGGTAGACGCACTAGTTTCAGGTACTAGCGGGTAACTCCGTGGGGGTTCGAGTCCCTTCCTGGGCACCAGATGATCGACAAGGCAAAGCTCGCTTCGGCGAGCTTTTTCTTTGGGGCTGCTGCGATGCGGCAGCTCAGATGACGAACTTCTTGGCGAGCCCCGCCGGCCGAAGATCGTCGTATTCTTCGAACGGCTGATGAATCCAGGGGCTCGTCTCCAGCAACTCGACGTAATAGTCGGGCATGTAGCTCGACACCGCCTTGGTCCAGATCACCGCCGAGCGCAATTCGCTGATCGACGGCATGGCTCTCAGCCGGTCGACCACCGCGCGCAGCGTGATGCCCGAGTCGGCCAGATCGTCGACCAGCAGCACTCGCCCGGCCAGTTCGCCGCGTGGCAGCGTGATGTACTTGGCCAGGTCGAGCCGACCCTGGATGGTGCCGGCTTCAGCGCGGTAGGAACTCGTCGCCATGATCCCCAACGGTTTGTCGAACACGCGCGACAGGACGTCGCCGGGCCGCATGCCGCCGCGTGCCAGACACAGGATCTGTTCGAACGCCCAGCCAGAGGCGTGGATCTTGAGCGCCAGCCGTTCGATCAACATGTGGTACTCGTCCCAGGAGACGTAGAGATGTTTGC
This sequence comes from Burkholderiaceae bacterium, assembly GCA_039925165.1. Classification (GTDB taxonomy): domain Bacteria; phylum Pseudomonadota; class Gammaproteobacteria; order Burkholderiales; family Burkholderiaceae_C; genus JBDSEG01. The sequence goes on along the minus strand of JBDSZM010000102.1, from coordinate 6,620 downwards.
CGTCGTCGGTCAGCATGCAGGGGCTCCTCAGGTCGTCTCGATCGCCGGCATCACGCCTGGTAGGGGTGACGCAGCAGGATGGTGTGTCCGCGGTCGGGGCCGGTCGACACCATGTCGATCGGCGCGCCGATGTGCGCCTGCACCCGCTCGAGATAGCGCCGCGCATTGAGCGGCAGGCGGTCCCACTCGGTGATGCCGAACGTGGTCTCGGTCCAGCCCTCGAAGCGCTCGTAGACCGGCACGCAGGCCTCGATGTCGTCGGCGTCGAGCGGCAGGATGTCGATGCGCCGGCCCCGCAGGTCGTAACCGACGCAGACCTGGATCTCGTCCAGGCCGTCGAGCACGTCGAGCTTGGTGATGCACAGGCCCGAGACACCGTTGATGATGATCGACCGCTTGAGCAGCGCCGCGTCGAGCCAGCCGCAGCGCCGCGGTCGACCCGTCACGGTGCCGCGCTCCTGGCCCACGGTCGAGAGATGGTGACCCACGCTGCCCGGCGTGTCCATGTCGAGCTCGGTCGGGAACGGGCCGCCGCCGACCCGCGTGGTGTAGGCCTTGGTGATGCCGAGGATGTAGTGCAGCAGGTCGGGACCGACGCCGGCGCCGGCCGAGGCATTGCCGGCCACGCAGTTGCTCGACGTGACGTACGGATAGGTGCCGTGGTCGATATCGAGCAACGTGCCCTGCGCGCCCTCGAACAGGATGTTGGCGCCGGCGCGATGCGCGTTGTGCAGCGTATAGCCGACGTCCGCCAGCATCGGCTTGAGCTGCTCCGCCACCGCCATGGCGTGATCGTAGATCGGCTGGAACGCGAGCGGCTTCGCATGCAGGTAGCCGACAAGCGCGTGGTTGTGCAACTCGACCAGATCGCGCAGCTTCGTCGCGAAGCGCTCCGGGTGCTTCAAGTCCTGCACCCGCAGAGCGCGCCGCGCCACCTTGTCCTCGTAGGCCGGGCCGATGCCCTTGCCGGTGGTGCCGATCTTGCCGGCACCGCTCGACTCCCGCAGCGCCTCGCGCGCCTTGTCGACCTCGACATGGAAAGGCAGGATCAGCGGGCACGACTCGCTGATGAACAGCCGCGAGCGAACTTCCACGCCGATCGCCTCGAGACGCTCGATCTCGAGCAGCAGGTGGCTCGGGTCGACCACCACGCCGTTGCCGATGTAGCACTTGACGCCGTCGCGCATGATCCCGGAGGGGATCAGCTGCAGCGCGGTCTTGACGCCCTTGATGACGAGCGTGTGGCCGGCGTTGTGGCCGCCCTGGAAACGAACCACCGCCTGCGCGTGGTCGGTGAGCCAGTCCACCACCTTGCCCTTGCCCTCGTCACCCCACTGGGTGCCGACGACGACGACGTTGTGACCGGCCCCCGGAGGGTTTCGATGCTGCATGTGCGATTCCAAGGGATCTTGAGGGTCGAAGCCGGGCGAGCTCACAGCGCGCGCACGGTCCAGTCGTTGGCGGCGGCCACCAGCTCGCGATCACAGGCGAATTCCTGCGCCTCGTGCTCGTGCCCCGGCAGCACGCAGACCACGGTTTCGCCGTGCTCGCGCAGGCGCCGCACGGCCTGGCGCAGCGTGATGTCTTCGCCCCAAGGGGCGCGGATTGCGGCCGCGGTCCCGGCGCCCGGGGCGAGTGCTGCGAGCTGCTTCAGGTCAAGGCTGAAACCGACCGCCGGCCGGTTGCGACCGAACACCGCGCCGACCTGGTCGTAGCGGCCGCCACGCGCCAACGCCTCGCTCGAGCCCGGCGCGTAGACCGCGAAGCAGGCGCCGCTGTAGTAGGCATAGCCGCCGAGGTCGGCCAGGTCGAAGCCGACCCGGACTTGCGGGTGCGCGAGACGCGCGTGGGCGGCGAGCGTGGCCAGATCAGCCAGGGCCGCAGTGACCGACGGGTGGGGCGGCAGCTCACGGCGCGCGGCGTCGATCACCGTCACATCGCCGTACAGGCCCGGCAAGGCCAGCAGCCCGCGCCGTGCTTCGGCCGGCAGGCCCTGCGCCAGCCCCGACAGCCGATCGGCGTCCTTGGCCGCCAGCGCCGCATGGATCTCGGCGCGGCATGCATCGCTCAGATCGAGTCCCGCGAGCACGCCACCCACGATGCGGGCGTCGCCGAGATCGAGCGTCACCTCCGACAAGCCGCAGCGCCGCAGGCTATCGAGCGCCAGGTCCTGGATCTCGAGGTCGGCCTCGAGCCCGGCATGGCCGTAGGTCTCGGCGCCGAACTGCAGCGGCTCGCGGCTCGATTGCAGGCCGGCCGGCAGCGTGTGCAGCACCGGGCCGCAATAGCACAGCCGCGTCACGCCCTGGCGATTAAGCAGATGCGCGTCGATGCGCGCGACCTGCGGTGTGCTGTCGGCGCGCACGCCGAGCGTGCGCCCGCTCAACTGGTCGATCAGCTTGAAGGTCTGCAGATCGAGACGCCTTCCGGTACCCGACAGCAGCGATTCGATGTGTTCGAGCAGCGGCGGCATGACCAGCTCGCAGCCATAGCCGCGCGCCACATCGAGCAAGCCGCGGCGCAGTTCTTCGATGTGCCGCGCCTGCGCTGGCAGGACGTCGGCGATGTGCTCGGGCAAGAGCCAAGCAGAAGACATTCGATACGCCAGGAATAAAAACGAGATTGTACTGGCCGGTCCTGCGTGCTCAGGTGCCCACCAGCACGAGAAGCAGGGCCCCGGCGACCACGCACAAGAGGCCGAAGTAGCGCAGCTGGCCATCGGTCAGTTGCATCACACGTTGCATCGCGCGCCGCCACGCGGCGGGTCTGCACAGTGGCAGCAGACCCTCGAAGACCAGCACCAGCGCGAACGCCGAGACGATCACGCCGAACCCGCCCGCTTCGCCCAAGGGCTACTTCCGCGACGCTGCAGGACTGGCGGCGCCGCCGCCGCGCATCGCCTTGAAGAACTCGCTGTCCGGGTCGAGCACCATCACGTCCGAACGGCTGCGAAAGCTGCCGCGGTAGGCCTCGAGGCTGCGATAGAACTGGGCGAACTGCGGATCGCGCCCGAACGCCTCGGCAAAGATGGCCGACGCCTTCGCATCGCCGTCGCCCTTGACCTTCTGCGCGTCGCGGTAGGCCTCGGCGACGATGATCTCGCGCTGCTTGTCGGCGTCGGCGCGGATCTTCTCGCCCTCGGCGCCGCCGGTCGAGCGCAGCTGGTTGGCGACCTGCAGCCGTTCCGATTTCATACGGCTGTAGATCGACTCGGTGATGTTGGCCACGAAGTCGACCCGCTTGATCCGCACGTCGAGGATCTCGATGCCGAACGACTTGGCGTCGTCGGTGAGCCGGTTGCGCACGTCCTGCATAACCTTGTCGCGCTCGGTCGAGAGTACTCCGCCGACGGTGCGTTTGGTCACCTCTTCGTTGAAGGCCGCGTGCACGATCGGGCTCAGACGCGTCTCCAGGTTGCGTATGTCGGTGCCGTTGTTGCGGATGAACTGGCGCGGCTCCGAGACCCGCCACTTCACGAGCCAGTCGATCACCAGGCTCTTCTTCTCGGCGGTGAAGATCGGCCGCGTCTCGGGGCTGTCGAGGGTCTGGATCCGGCGGTCGAGGAAGACCACGTTCTGGAACGGCGGCGGCAGCTTGAACTTGAGCCCCGGCTCCTGCACCACTTCCTTGATTTCCCCCAGCGCGTATACCACCGCGACCTGACGCTGGTCGACGACGAACAGCATCGACGACGCCAGCATCAGCAATAGCAGGAAGCCACCGACGATCAATCCCAGGCGATTCATGTACTTGTCCTTCCTCGTCCGCTCAGCGGCTCTCGCGCTCGCGCGTGCGCAGACCGTCGCGCGAACGCGCATCCGGGCTGGGCGGGTTGACCACGGCCGATTCGGGCAGCGCGACGGGCGGTGTCGCCTGCTGCACCGCGCCCACTGCGCCGGCCTGTTGCATCAGCTTGTCCAGCGGCAGGTACAGCAGATTCGAGTTGCCGCGGCTGTCCATCAGGACCTTGGTCACGTTGCTGTAGACCTGCTGCATGGTCTCGATGTACAGGCGGTCGCGTGTCACTCCGGGCGCCTTCTGGTATTCGGTGAGGACCTGGCTGAAGCGCTGCGCATCGCCCTGCGCCTGCGCCACGACGCGCGCCTTGTGGGCCTCGGCTTCCTCGCGCAACCGCGCCGCGGTTCCCTGCGCCTTCGGGATCACGTCGCTCGCATAGGCGAGGCCTTCCTTCTTCAGCCGGTCGCCGTCCTGGCCGGCTTTCAGCGTGTCCTCGAACGCCGCCTGGACCTGCTCGGGCGCCTGCACGCTTTGCACGTTGACGTTGACGATCACGATGCCGGCTTTCAGCCGGTCGAGCTGCACCTGCACCGACTTCACGAGGTCCGACGCGATTGCGTCGCGCTGTTCGTAGAAGACCGAGTCGATCCGGCTCTGGCCGACGATCTCGCGCACCGCCGATTCGGCCGCCAGCTTGACCGCGTCCTCGGGGTCGCGGTTCTCGAACAAAAAGGCGCGCGCATCCTTGAGCCGGTACTGCACCGTGAAGCGGATGTCGACGATGTTTTCGTCCTGGGTCAGCATCGACGAATCGCGCAGGCCGGTCGCGGGCACGACCACGTTGCGGCCGACCTCGGTCGAACGCAACTGGGTCACGTTCACCGTCTCGTGGGCCTGGAACGGGTACGGCATGCGCCACTGGAAGCCGGCGTCGGCCGTGTGGCTGTACTTGCCGAACGAGGTGACGACCGCTTGCTGGCCTTCCTGCACGATGAAGAAGCCGCTGCCGAGCCAGATGAGGGCCACCACGCCGGCGACCAGGCCGACACCGATTCCGGCGCTGCGCATGTCGGGCTGGAAGTTCGGCCCACCACCTCCGCCGCCATCGCCCGACGGACCCGGCCGCTGCGGCGCCGACTTGCCGCCGAACACGCCGCTCAGCTTGCGATTGAAATCGCGCCACAGCTCGTCGAGGTCGGGCGGGCCGTCGCCGCGCCCGCCGGTGGCCAGGCTGCGGCCGTCGTCGCGGCGCGGCGCACCCCGCCGCACTGCAGCCCACGCCGCCGCGAGCAGCGCGCGGGTCGCCTGCCCGAGGTCGGCGAGACGGTGGGGAACGGCACGGTCGGCGGTTCGAGAGGGACTCATGGTCATGCGACTCGGTGCAAGGTGGAAGGTGAATCGGCAGTGCCCGCGATCGACGGGTCATCGTCGGCTTCGAGGTCGTCCTGAGTCGTGCCGACGTTGTCGATATCGAGGTCGTCGGGCCCGAACGTCGCCGTAGATGAGGCGCTTTCGTCGGCGTTCAAGGACGTGGTCGGCACGCCCGCCGCGGCCTCGACCAGGATCTCGCGCAGCCGGTCGAGCCCGGTGCCGTCGACCGCGCTGACGAAGACACGCGGCATCCGTACCCCCGCATCGATCTCGACCGTATCGCGCAGCCCGCGCGGTTGCTGCGTCGCTTCGAGCCGGTCGAGTTTGTTGTAGACCAGAACCTGGGGCACGTCGGCGGCGCCGATGTCGGCCAGCACCTTGCGAACCTGCGCCATCTGATCGTCGAGCACCGGGCTCGAGGCGTCGACCACGTGCAGCAGCAGGTCGGCCTCGGCGGCCTCCTGCAAGGTCGCCTCGAAGGCCTCGATCAGCTTGTGCGGCAGGTCGCGGATGAAGCCGACGGTGTCGGACAACGCCACGCTGCGTCCGCTGCCTTCGAGATGGAGCTGGCGCGTGGTGGTGTCGAGGGTGGCAAACAGCTGGTCGGCCGCATACGCGCGCGCATTGACGAGCGCATTGAAGAGCGTCGACTTGCCGGCGTTGGTATAGCCCACCAGCGAGACGCGGAAGGTCTGGCTGCGTTCGCGCTGGCGCCGCTGGGTGCTGCGCTGGCGCTTGACCTTGTCGAGCCGCGTCTTGAGCGACTTGATGCGCTCGCCGATCATGCGGCGGTCGAGTTCGATCTGCGCTTCGCCCGGGCCGCCGCGCATGCCGATGCCGCCGCTCTGGCGCTCGAGGTGGCTCCAGCGCCGCACCAGCCGGGTCGACAGGTATTGCAACCGAGCCAGTTCGACCTGCAGCTTGCCCTCGTGGCTCTGCGCGCGTTCGCCGAAGATCTCGAGGATCAGCATGGTGCGGTCGGCCACCGCGACGCCCAGGTGCTGCTCGAGATTGCGCTGTTGCGCCGCCGACAGCGCCTGGTCGAACAGCACCGCCTCGGCCCGATGACCGAGCACCAGCGCCTTGATCTCGTCGGCCTTGCCGGAGCCGATGAACAGCGCCGGGTCAGGCGCCTTGCGACGCGCGATGACGCGGGCCACCGGCAGGTCGCCGGCCGACTCGGCGAGCTGTGCCAGCTCGTCGAGGGTCGCGTCGAAGTTGGCTTTTCCGCCGACGTCGACCCCCACCAGGATCACGCGCGCCGGCGTCGGATCGTTGGTCAGGGTGGCAGTGGAGTGCGCGCTCAAGCGAGGCTGCAGCCGCAAGGCCGGGACCTGCACGGGGTCGTCGCCGGGCAGCCGGGGCGAAGCGTCGTTGCCGACGTGGCCAGCCGCGGGTTCAGGCCTGCTCCGGCGTTTCGGTGGCCTGGAAATTCACGGCCCGGCCGGGCACCACGGTGGAGATCGCGTGCTTGTAGACCATCTGGGTCACGGTGTTGCGCAGCAGGACGA
>JBDSZM010000101.1:0-2540 GCA_039925165.1 Burkholderiaceae bacterium | reverse complement strand
GGCTGCTGCGCGAACCGCGCGAGGGCAGCGCGGCGTCGACCGCCGATGCGAGCAGCCTCACCCCGCGCCAGCGCGACGTGCTCGATCTGCTGCTGCTGGGCCACCCCAACAAGCAGATCGCGCGCGGTCTCGGCCTGACCGAAGGCACCGTCAAGATCCACATCGCCGCGATCCTGCGGGCCCTGCACGCCCGCAACCGGACCGAGGCGGGGCTGAAGGCACGCCAGTTGGGGCTGGGTCGGTCGTCCTGAGCGTCACGGCCACTCAACGCTCAGCGCCGCTTCGAGCGCGGCATCGAAGCGCGGCGCCGCCTCGAACGCAACCCAATGGCCGGCGCTCTCGATCACCTGCAGCGACGCAAAACCGGGCGCGAGCCGCAGGACCGGCTCGATGCGATCGATGTGGCCGACGTAGAGCGCGTCGCGCTCGCCCCAGATGCCGTGCACCTGGGCTTGCACCTGCGGCAGGTGGCGCAGGATCGCATCGGTGCGCGACAGGCGGCGTCGGCGCAGGCGGTCGCGGTCGACGTTGTGTTCCTGTAGCGCGATCGCGAAGGCGTCGATCGCGCCCGGGTCGGCGAACATCAGCGCGGCCAGGTTGGCCCGGATCGCGGCGTCGCGCGCCGCTCCGTGCGTCAGGTGGGTCCAGCCGCGCATCAGGATCGGTCGCGGCACCGCGATGCCGAGCGCCGGCGCGCCGACCAGCACCAGCCGCCGTACACGGGCAGGTTGCGCCACTGCGACGAAGGTCGCGACCATGCCGCCGAAGGAGAAGCCGACCACGTCGACCACTGCGTCGCCGAGCAACGTCTGCAGGCCCTGCGCCACCGGCAGCGCGACGGCGTCGGCATCGCCGCCGGCCGGTGGCGGTGCGGAGTCGCCGAAGCCCGGCAGGTCGGGGATCCAGACCCGGCGCCCGGCTGCGACCAGCGCATCGATGTTGCGCACCCAGTGGGTCCAGCTGCCCGAGCCGCCGTGCAACAGCACGACCGGCGCGGCGTCGGCCTCGCCCCAGGTGTGCCAGACCATGGCCGCGTCGCCGCACGGCGTCTCGATGCGCCGGGCGCGCCGTTCGAGGTCGGCGACCTGCGCCAGGGTGTCGATGCTCACGAGCAGTCCTTCTTGCGGTGTGTTCTGGATGGTGGCGGCCCGGCGGACGGCTGCGGGGGAACGTCGGCCGACATCATCGCCGGCGCCGTGTAGCCTCGGGGCATGAACCCGAGCCCGCTCCCGAGCCCGCCCGATCCACCGCGCGCGGTGCGTGCCACGCTGCCGATCACGCTGCTGATCCAGTCGGCCGCTTCGGCGGCGCTGATCGCACCGACCGTGGCGGCGCCGCGCCTGCTCGAGCAACTCGGTGCCGGGCCGGTGGTGATCGGCGTTTACGTGTCCGTGGTCTACCTCGCTGCGATGCTGTCGAGCCAGTGGGGTGCCACGCTGGTGCGGCGCTGGGGACCGATCCGCACCAGCCAGGCGGCGCTGGTCGCGAGCGCGCTCGGCGTGCTGCTGGTCGCGACCGCCCGGCCCTGGCCCGCCGCCGTGGGCGCGCTGCTGATCGGTCTCGGCTACGGGCCGATCACACCGGCCAGCTCGGAGATGCTGGCGCGCTCGACCTCGCCGCGTCGCTATGCGCTCGTGTTCTCGATCAAGCAGAGCGGGGTGCCGCTCGGCGGCGTGGTCGCGGCGCTCGGGGTGCCGCCGGTGCTCGAGGCGACGAGCGCGGCCTGGGCCCTGGCCGGAATCGCCGCGCTGTGCGTCGTCTCGTTGGCACTCGCATCGGGTCTGCGCGGGCGTCTGGACGCCTGGCGCGACGCGACCAGCCCGCTGCCGTCGCTGGCCGGGACGCTGGGGCCGCTGCGCCTCGTGCTCGGCCATCCGGCGCTGCGCCGGCTCGCGCTGTGCAGCCTGGTCTTCTCGGCCGTGCAGGTGAGCCTGACGGCCTACGCCATCACCTGGCTGAATGCCGAGCTCGGCTGGGGGCTGGTGGCGGCCGGCGCGGTGATGACGGTGTCGCAGCTCGCCGGAGCGCTCGGCCGCGTCGCCTGGGGCTGGCTGGCCGATCGCCGCGGCAGCACGCTCGCGATGCTGCGCGCGCTGGCGCTGGGCATGGCGGTCTGCGGGGTGGCGATGCTGGCGATCGGGCCGCAGACGCCGCACGTCGTGGTGGCGGCTTTGCTGGCGGCCTACGGGGCGACCGCGATCGGCTGGAACGGCGTCTACCTGGCCGGCGTGGCGCGCAGCGTGCCGCACGAGCAGGCTGCCTCCGCGACCGCGGGCAGCCTCTTCCTCACCTTCTTCGGCGTCGTGATCGTGCCGCCGATCTTCGGCGCGCTGGGCGTGGCGGCCGGCACGCTGGGCGTCGCGTTCGCCGCGCTGGCGCTGCCGCTGGCGGCCGCGCTGTGGCTGCTGCGTGCCGACCCGGCCCTGAAGACCGTCGAGCCATAGACCGGCCCCGCTCAGGCGAGCCGTTCCGGGTCGAGTGCGCGGATCCGGTGGTCGACGTAGTAGCCGCCGAATTCGGTGTATTGCAAATAGCCGCGG
>JBDSZM010000100.1:0-4183 GCA_039925165.1 Burkholderiaceae bacterium | reverse complement strand
CGACCACCGACTTCTTCATGCCGATCGTCGACGACCCGTTCGAGTTCGGGCGCATCGCCGCCACCAATGCGATCTCCGACGTCTATGCGATGGGCGGGCGGCCGATCCTGGCGCTGGCCCTGGTCGGTATGCCGATCAACGTGCTGTCGACCCGCACCATCGGCCGCGTGCTCGAGGGCGGCGAGTCGGTCTGCCGGGCGGCCGGCATCCCGATTGCGGGCGGCCACACGATCGACTCGGTCGAGGCCATCTACGGCCTGGTCGCGCTCGGGCTGGTGCACCCGGACCGCGTCAAGCGCAACTCCGATGCGCGCGTCGGCGACCGCCTGGTGCTCGGCAAGCCGCTCGGCGTCGGCGTGCTGTCGGCGGCGCTGAAGAAGGAGGTGCTGTCGGCGGCGGGCTACACCCAGATGATCGCGACCACCACCCGCCTCAACACGCCGGGACCCGAACTGGCGGCGCTGGCCGGCGTGCATGCGCTCACCGATGTCACCGGCTTCGGCCTGGCCGGCCATGTGCTCGAGCTCGGCCGCGGGGCCCAGGCGTCGGTACGCATCGAATGGGCGCGCGTGCCTTTGCTCGACGGCGTGCGCGAACTCGCGCTGCAGGGCCACGTGACCGGTGCCTCCGCGCGCAACTGGGACGGCTACGGTGCCGACGTGCGGCTGCGCGAAGGCTATGCGCCGGTCGACCGCGCCTTGCTGACCGACCCGCAGACGAGTGGTGGCCTGCTCGTCAGCTGCGATGCGGCAGCGGTGCCGGAGGTTCTGGCGATCTTCCGTCGCCACGGCTTCGATGCTGCCGCCGAGATCGGCGAGGTGGTCGCCCGCGCATCGGACGGCGCCGTGCTGATCGTCGACTGACGACCCGGCGATCCACCGTTAAGGGGTGGGCGGGCGACGCGGTCTCGGCGTACAACCCGGCATGGAAAGTCAGCGCACCACGGGTTCCGGCAGTCTGCCGGCGCGTCGCCGGCTGGCTGCGCTGCGGGGCTGGCCGCGACCGCTGCGCCGCGCCCTCGAGCCCGAGACCTTCACCCTCGACCCGCAGGCTCTCAAGCTCGGCAAGGCGCAGCGCAACCGGCTCGTCCACGCGCTCCAGATCCCGCTCATCCGCAGCGTCGGTTTCGTCATCCTCTGCGGCCTGGCGGTGCTGCACGACCTGCGCTTCGGGCTGGCGGTACCCAGCGCCGCGCTGGGCCAGCTGTGCCTGCTCAACCTCGGCTATGCCGCGCTGAGCGGCGCGGTGCTGTGGTTCGGCTACGGCCGCAGCGGCCGGCTCGACCTGAGCCTGCTGTTCCTGCACCTCGATCTGGTGGTCTGGATGGCCACGCTGCACCACGTCGAGCAGCAGCAGTTGCTGGTCGCGCTGCTGCTGCTGATCCGCGTCAGCGACCAGGTCGGCTTCGGGGTCCGGCGGGCGCTCTATTTCGCCCACGTCGTCGTCGTCGCGTACCTGGCCTACGCGCTGTGGCTGCGGGTGGTGCTGCCGGTCGAGGCGCGCCTCGACGAGCGCTGGACCATCGCCGCCACCATGTACCTGGTGGGCATCTACATCGCCCTCACCGGCCGCGTCACCGAGCGGTTGCGCACCCGCACCCGCGCGGCGGTGCATGCCGCGCGCGATCTGGTCGAGGCCCTCGCGGCCAACACCCGCACGCTCGAGGCGCAGGCGGTCGAACTGGAGGCCGCCCGACTCGAGGGCGAGCGGGCCAACGCGGCCAAGTCGCGCTTCCTGGCGATGATGAGCCACGAGATCCGCACTCCAATGAACGGCGTGCTCGGGACCGCCGAACTGCTGTCGCACAGCGCGCTCGATGCGGGCCAGCGCCGACTGGTCGAGACCGCGCAGCGCTCGGGCGCGGCGATGCTCGCGCTGATCGACGACCTGCTCGACCTGTCGCGCATCGACGCCGGCAAGCTCACGCTGCACGTATCGAGCTTCGAACCCGGTCTGCTGATCGAGGACGTGGTGCAGTTGCTCGCGCCGTCCGCACGCGCCAAGGGGCTCGACATCGCACGCCGTCTCGACCCGCGGTTGCCGGGGCGGGTGCGCGGCGATGCCTTGCGACTGCGCCAGGTGCTCATCAACCTGCTGGCGAACGCGATCAAGTTCACCGAGCGCGGCCACGTCGAGCTTCGCGTCGACGTGATCGAGCGCACGACCGATGCGGTGGGCTTGCAGTTTGAGGTGCGCGACACCGGCCCGGGCATCGACGCCGAGCACCACGCCGCGATGTTCGAGGCCTTCACGCAGGCCGATGCCTCGACGACACGACGCCATGGCGGCAGCGGGCTGGGTCTGGCGATCGTCAAGCAACTGGCGCAACTGATGGGCGGTGAGGTCGGTGTGACGAGCCGCAGCGGCGCCGGCGCGACGTTCTGGCTACGCCTGCGTCTGGCCATCGCCACCGAGGGCGGTGCGACCGGCCGTTCGACCGAGACGGCGCCCACGACCCCCGAGCCGGTGCATGCCCGGGTGCTGCTCGCCGAGGACAACACGGTCAACCAGCTGGTGCTGCAGCGCATGCTCGAGCTGCTGGGCTGCAGGGTCGACGTCGTCGGCGACGGTCGTGCGGCATGCGCGGCCGCCGCGACGCAGCATTACGACGTGATCCTGATGGATCTGCACATGCCCAGCATGGACGGCTTGCAGGCGACCGGCTGGATCCGCGCCACGCCGGACGGGGCGAGCCGGCGCACGCCGATCGTCGCGCTGTCGGCGGCGGCGCTGCCCGAGGACCGCGCGCGTTGCGCCGATGCCGGCATGGCCGACTTCATCAGCAAGCCGGTCAGCCTGGCGCGGCTGCGCCATTGCCTGGTGACGCAGATCGCCGAAGCGGCACCGCGCTGAGTCGCGACCGTGCGCCGCCGGCGCGTCGGGGTTGGACCGTCAACCGTCAGGCCGTCTGCGCGTGCTCGCCGCGCGCCACCGCCGCCTCGATCTGCTCCTGCACCCGGCGTGCGCCGCGCAAGACCAGGGTCGGGTCCATGTCGGCCTGCGGAGCGATGCGGGTGGCGACCTCTTCGAGCCGCTCGGGGTCGCTCATCAAGGACTGGGCCAGCGCCGACAGGGCGCAGATCGAGCGCCGCTGCACGTGCATCGGCAGCTCCAGGGTGGTGTGCACGATCACGTGGTAGCGCACGCTGGCCACCGCCGGCGCCGCCAGCCCCCAGCTCTCGCACAGCGCGGCGCCGAGGGCATCGTGGCTGACCCCGAACTCGGCGTGCTCGAGCATCAGCAATTCCTCGTCGGTCTGCGCCGCCTGCAGGATCGGCCGGTAGCGCTGCGCCGAGTGGCGGTACAGCACCGCCTTGCCGCATTCCTCGAACAGCCCGGCCGAGTGGGCGGCCCACGGATCGACGCTCAGGGCCTGGCCGATGCGTCCCATCAGGAGCCCTCGCACGCTGGCGCGCTGCCACACCGGGTCGAGGATCGGCGCGACCGGGAACACTGCGCGCAGGCCCATCTCGAACGTCACCGCCGCGACCTCGCGGGTGCCGAGGTAGGTGATCGCCTGCTGCACGCTCTGGACCCGACCGCTGAGGCCGTAAAGCGACGAATTGACCGCCTTCAGCACCGCCGCGGCGAGTGCCATGTCCGAGCCGATGAGCGAGCTCACCGCCTGCAGGTTGATGTCGTCGTCGGCCAGCAGCAGCGACAAGCGCACCAGCGCCTCGGGCTGGGCGGGGATGTCGATGTTCAGGGATCGCAATTGCGAGTCGACGGGCATGGCGGCCTTTCGGGATTTGCATGCCTTATCGACGTGCGGCAGGCAAAATCAACCCTGCGCAACCGGTGAACGAAACAGCATGCAACATCACTTCATCTCGGGCCAGTGGGTGGCTGCCGCCAGCGGCGAGACCCTGCCGGTGATCGACCCGAGCACCGGCGAGGTGTTCGACCAGATCGCCCGTGGCGGCGCGGCCGACGTCGACCGCGCGGTGGCGGCGGCGCGCGCCGCGCTCGACGGTCCGTGGGGCCGGCTGACCGCCACCGAGCGCGGCCGCATCCTCTCGCGCATGGGTCAGATCATCCTGTCGCGCCACGACGAGCTGGCGCAGCTCGAGGCGCGCGATACCGGCAAGCCGATGGCCCAGGCACGCAACGACATCACGGTGGCGGCGCGCTACTGCGAGTTCTACGGCGGCGCCGCCGACAAGCTGCACGGCGAGCAGATTCC
>JBDSZM010000099.1:0-2658 GCA_039925165.1 Burkholderiaceae bacterium | reverse complement strand
CGACCACCGTGAGCTGGTAGGCGTTGATGACCCAGATCGACGCCGCGGGTGCCGATCGCAGGTCGGCGGCGATGGCCGGCAGCGCGGTGTTGGCGATCGCGGTGTCGAGCGAGGCCAGCGCCACCGCTAGCAAAATCGCCGCCATCGCGCGCCGCTGGCCGGCATTCAAGCCGCGGAAAGGTTCGACGGGTGCGGGCAGGGGAGTGGCGGACATGGGCGAGACCGCCAGGCGATGAACCCGCCGGACATGCCGGTCAGCGACCGGCCGGGGTGGACGCAGGACGCAACGCGGCCGACCCGGACAAGAGATGATGAGGAAAAGCGCGCGCCGATGGCCGGCGGCGCGCCTCAGGTGATGCTCAGCGGGCGGCGACCTGGCCGCGGATCTCGCCACCCGGGTGGGCGGCGGTGTGCAGGTTGGCGTACCACTTGCCTGCCACGAAGTCGGCCATCTGCGCCTCGGTCAACACCGCCTTGCCCTGAATGGGACTGGCGGTGCTGGTGAACGGCAGCACCACGCCGGCGTTGGCGCCGGACGCGGCCGGGCCGTGGAAGTGACCCGCCGTCACCGGGCCGGTCAGCCCGCTGTAGGTGACGGTATAGGTCAGGGTCCGGGTCGAGCGGTCGAGCATGGTGGCGACGCTGCCCGAGCCGGCGCTGGAATTGGCCGGTACTTCCTGGCTCGCGGCCATGTTCGACGACATGCTGCCGGACATCGCCGAGCCGCCCATGCTGGCGGGCATCATGCTGCAGCCGGCGAACGCGAGGGTGGCGGCCAGCACGGCCGCGCCGAGATGGCGCTGGGTATTCATCATCTGAAGACTCCTGGAGTGGAAGGCGCCGCCGGCGCGCGAGGGTTTACGGCGCTGCGGGGCAGGTCGAGCGATCATAAAGGCGGCTCGCCAGCGGCGTCGGCGGAGATCATCGTCCGACGCAGCGCCGCCATCAGTAGGTCTCCAGGTGCAGCCGGCCCTCGCGCCGCAGGTCGAGCGCGATCCCGTCCCAGTCGAGCCCGGCATCGCGCGCGATGTCGCGCAGCGCCAGCACCACCCCTTCTTCCATGCTCTTGAGACCGCAGACGTAGAAGTGGCTGAGCGGATCGGCGAGCAGCCGCGCGACGTCGGGCGCGCGCTCGCGCATCGCGTCCTGCACGTAGGTCTTGGGCCGGCCCGGGGTGCGGCTGAACGCGAAGTGGCTGTCGATGAAATCCTTGGGCAGGTTCTGCAGCGGACCGAAATAGGGCAACTCCTGCTGGGTGCGCGCGCCGAAGAAGAGCATCAGCTTGCCGCCCTCGAACTTGCCGCTCGCTCGCAGTCGCCGCCGCCACTCGGTCATCGCCCGCATCGGTGCGCTGCCGGTGCCGGTGCAGATCATCACGATGTGGCTCTTCGGGTGGTTGGGCATCAGAAAACTGGCGCCGAACGGACCGATCACCTCGACCTTGTCGCCGACCCGCAGGTCGCACAGGTAGTTGCTCGCCACGCCGCGCACCGGACGTCCCTGGTGGTCCTCGAACACGCGCTTGATCGTCAGCGACAGGTTGTTGTAGCCCGGCCGCTCGCCGTTGCGCGGGCTGGCGACCGAATACTGGCGCGGGTGGTGCGGCCGCCCGGCGGCATCAAGGCCCGGCGGCACGATGCCGATCGACTGGCCCTCCAGCACCGGGAACGGCGTGGCGCCGAAGTCGAGCACGAGGTGGTGGGTGTCGTAGTCGGTGCCGACCTCGGTCACCCGCACGTTGCCGGTGACGGTCGCGGTGATGCTGGCCACCGGCGCGCGCGGGCCATAGAGATTGGTATAGGCATGGGCGGCCGACCACGGCGGCACCTGCGCGCCGTAGCGTGCACTCTGGAACGACGCATCGGGGTCGATCGCGGCCGACGGTCCCATCGTGGCTTCGGGCTGGTTCGGCACCGGACCGGCCGCCATGCCGGCGTCGGCCAGCGCCTCGGGACCGAGCTCGGGCGGCAGTTCCTCCCAGCCGAACTGCTCGTCGGTCGTGTAGGCACGTAGACGCGGCAAGGTGCGCCAGTTGTCGATCGAGCCGGTCGGGCACGGCGAGATGCACGCCATGCACAGGTTGCATAGGGCCGGATCGACGACGTAGTTGTTAGCGTCGTGGGTGATCGCCTGGACCGGGCAGACCGATTCGCAGGTGTTGCAGCGGATGCAGATCTCCGGGTCGATCAGGTGCTGTTTGATGACGATGACGTCGGACGCGTCCATGGCGGCGGCCGCTTCAGTTGAAGCGCACGTACTCGAAGTCGACCGACTGGCGGTTGATGCCCATCAGCGGCGGCGCGATCCAGTTGGCGAACTTGCCCGGTTCGACGACCCGGCCCATCAGCCCCGCCACGTACGCACGGTCGGCGACGCTCGGCAGCCACTCGTCAACCTTGACGGCCCATTCCGCTTCGCTCACCACTCGGCCGTCGGGCGAGACCTTGACGCCGGCCAGCGCGCCGATGTTGCGGTGGAAGGCCTTGTGCGGTGTGGTCAGGCGAAAACCGATGCCGGCCTTCTCGATCAGTTTGTTCCAGCGCCCGACGCCGCCGATGCTGTCCTTGATGAAGTCGTCGCGCAGAACCTCGTTCAAGGCATTGAGCATCGGCACTTCGCGCTCGGCGAGGCATCCGTCCTGGACCTGCAGGACCCGGT
>JBDSZM010000098.1:0-4616 GCA_039925165.1 Burkholderiaceae bacterium | reverse complement strand
AAGCAGCGCCGGCTCGAAGGCAAGAGCCAGCGGGCCGAGGTCAAGGCGGGCCGAGGCAAGGTGCACGACTGACGGCCGGCCGGCCCGCGACACAATTGGCGGATGGCCAAGGACAAATCGATCTACGTCTGCACCGAGTGCGGCGGCACGAACGCGAAGTGGCTCGGCAAGTGCCCGCAGTGCGAGGCCTGGAATACGCTGGTCGAGACCGCCGCCGAGACTGGCGGCGGCAAGGGCGGCCACCGTTACCAGTCGCTTGCCCGGGCGCTGCCGGTGGCGACCCTGTCCGAGATCGAGGCGAGCGACGTCGACCGCCAGCCGACCGGCGTCGAGGAGCTCGACCGGGTGCTCGGCGGCGGCATCGTGGCCGGTGGCGTGGTGCTGATCGGCGGCGATCCGGGCATCGGCAAGTCGACCCTGCTGCTGCAGGCGCTCGACGCGCTGTCGAAACGCATGAAGACGCTGTATGTGACCGGCGAGGAAAGCGGCGCGCAGGTCGCGCTGCGTTCGCGCCGCCTGGGCCTCGACGGCTCGCAGGTGCGCGTGATGGCCGAGATCCAGCTCGAACGCATCCTCGCCACGCTCGACGTCGAGCAGCCCGCGGTGTGCGTGATCGATTCGATCCAGACCGTCTATTCGGACCAGCTCACGTCGGCGCCGGGCTCGGTCGCGCAGGTGCGCGAATGCGCAGCGCAGCTCACGCTCGCCGCCAAGCGCAGCGGCACGACCATCGTGCTCGTCGGCCATGTCACCAAGGAAGGCGCGCTGGCCGGGCCGCGCGTGCTCGAGCACATCGTCGACACGGTGCTGTACTTCGAGGGCGACACCCATTCCAGCTTCCGCCTCGTGCGCGCGATCAAGAACCGCTTCGGCGCGGTCAACGAGATCGGCGTCTTCGCGATGACCGAGCGCGGCCTGAAGGGCGTGGCGAATCCGAGCGCGATCTTCCTCTCGACCCATGGCGATCCGGTGCCGGGCTCGTGCGTGCTGGTCACGCTCGAAGGGACGCGGCCCTTGCTGGTCGAGGTCCAGGCGCTGGTCGACAGCGGCGGGCTGAGCCCACGCCGGCTGTCGGTCGGGATCGAGCGCGACCGCCTGGCGATGATGCTGGCGGTACTGCACCGGCATGCCGGCATCGCGAGCAACGACCAGGATGTGTTCGTCAACGCGGTCGGCGGCGTGCGCATCAGCGAGCCGGCGGCCGACCTGGCGGTGATGCTGGCGATCCAGGGCAGCCTGCGCGGCAAGCCGCTGCCGCGCGGCTTCGTCGCCTTCGGCGAGGTCGGCCTGGCCGGCGAGGTGCGGCCGGCGCCGCGCGGCCAGGAGCGGTTGCGAGAAGCCGCCAAGCTCGGCTTCTCGGTCGCGGTGGTGCCGAAGGCGAACGCGCCGAAGAAGGCCATCGAGGGCCTGACGATCCACGCGGTCGAGCGCATCGAGCAGGCGATCGAAGTGGTGCGCGGGTTGTAGCCGACGAGCGGCACCCGACCGGCGGGCCGACCGCGGCCCGGCTACAGTCGCCGCCGCGCGCCGCGGCGGCGCGCTGAAAGGGCCCTTGAATGAGCGTGCAGTTCCAGACCGTCCATGGCGCCCGCCTCGCCTACCGCTTCGACGGTCCGGCGCAGGCGCCGGTGGTGATGCTGTCCAACAGCCTGATGGCGGCGATGCCGATGTGGGAGCCGCAACTGGCGGCGCTGTCGGCCTACCGTGTGCTGCGCATGGACACCCGCGGTCACGGACTGAGCGAGGCCACGCCCGCGCCCTACAGCCTCGCGGTGCTGGCCGACGACGTGATCGGGCTGCTCGATGCGCTCGGTCTGGCGCGGGTGCACTTCGTCGGGCTGTCGATGGGCGGGATGATCGGCCAGGTGCTCGGCGCGCGCCACGGCGAGCGCCTGCACAGCCTCGCTCTGTGCGACACCGCGAGCGACATGCCGATGCGCGCCGCCTGGGACGAACGCATCGCCATCGCGCGCCGCGACGGCGTGCAGGCGCTGGCCGAACCGACCTTGCAGCGCTGGTTCACGCCGGCCTTCCACGCCCGCGACCCGCAGGCCGTGCAGGCGGTGCGCGAGATGGTGTTGCGCACCCCCGTCGAGGGCTACGTCGGCTGCGCGAGCGCGGTGCGCGACCTCGACCAGACCGTCCTGCTGCGCGACATCACGGTGCCGACCACGGTCATCGTCGGCGAGCACGACCCCTCGTGCACGGTGGCGCAGTCGCGGGTGCTGCACGCGCACATCGCCGGCTCGACCCTGCACGTATTGGCCGACAGCGCCCATCTGTCGAATGTCGAGCAACCCGAGGCCTTCAACGCCGCCCTGTTGGCGCACTTGAAAGGCCACTGAAGCCCGGCCCGCGAAGGGACTCGTACACTGCGCGTCGGACGCGGCGACCGGCCGCCTGCCCCGGCTCCGGCTCATCCGCCCGCTACCTATTCCGAGAGGTCACGACATGATTGCATCGGCTCGTCCCACGCTCCAGGGGATCTGGATTCCGGCCACCACGCCGTTCGCCGACAACGGCTCGGTCGACGCGGGCCTGTTCGTGGCGCACTGCCAGTGGCTGCTCGCCAACGGCGCTGCCGGCATCGCGCCGTTCGGCACCACCAGCGAAGGCAATTCGCTGTCGGCCGAGGAGAAGCGCACCTTGCTGCAGGCACTGATCGGCGCCGGCATCCCGGCCGCGCAACTGATGCCCGGCACCGGCGCCTGTGCGCTGCCCGACGCGGTGGCGCAGACCCGCGCCGCGGTCGACGCCGGCTGCGCCGCAGCGCTGGTGCTGCCGCCCTTCTATTACAAGGCGGCGATCAACGACGACGGCCTCTACGCCTTCTTCAACGAGCTGATCGAGCAGGTCGGTTCCAGCGATCTGCGGATCTGCCTGTACCACATCCCGCCGGTGGCGCAGGTCGGCTTCAGCCTCGCGCTGATCGGCCGGCTGCTGGCGCGCCACGGCGACACCATCGTCGGGCTGAAGGACAGCTCGGGCACCTTCGAGTACACGCGCTCGGTGCTCCAGGCCTACCCGCAGCTGCGCGTCTTCGCCGGCTCCGAAAGCTTCCTGCTCGACACCCTGCGCGCCGGCGGCGCCGGTTGCATCACCGCCACCGGCAACCTCAACATCGCGGCGATCTCGCAGGTGCACGCGCGCCAGGGCGAGGCCGACGCGCCGGACCTGCAGAGCGCCATCACACGGCGCCGCAAGATCATCGAGGGCTACCCGGTGATCCCCTCGCTCAAGGCGGTGCTGGCGCAAGTGCACGGCGCGCCGGCCTGGGCCAACGTGCGCGCCCCGCTGCTGCGACTCGCGGACGCGTCGCGCAACACCCTGTTCGACGCGCTGGCCGCCGACGGCTTTGCGCCGGCCCGCCGCCGGGAGGCCCTCGCATGAATCCGTTCCACCTCGCCTTCCCAGTCCACGACCTCGCGGCCGCGCGCGCCTTCTACGGCGAACTGCTCGGCTGCCCGGAAGGCCGCAGCTCGCCGGAGTGGGTCGACTTCGACCTGATGGGCCACCAGATCGTCACCCACCTGGCGCCCAACGAGTGCCGCAACGCAACCGACGACAGCGCGGTCAACCGGGTCGACGGCGACGCGGTGCCGGTGCGCCACTTCGGGGTGGTGCTGACGATGGCCGACTGGCAGGTGCTGGCCGCCAAGCTGCAGGCCGCCGGCACCCGCTTCGTGATCGAGCCGCACGTGCGCTTCCAGGGCGAGGTCGGCGAGCAGGCGACCATGTTCTTTCTCGATCCGTCGGGCAACGCGCTCGAGTTCAAGGCCTTCGCCGACATCTCGCAGCTGTTCGCCAAATGAGGGGTCGGCGCTGATCCACCACCGCGGCGGCAACGAACCGCCGGGCATTCCTTGACCTTCCCAGGAGACGTTATGAAGTACTTACCCCTGCGGGCGCTGGCCGCCGCGGCCGCCGTGTGCCTGATCGGCGCGCCGGCATCGGCCCAGTCCGACTATCCCAACAAGCCGATCAAGCTGATCGTCGGCTTCGCGCCCGGCGGTTCGACCGACATCGTCGGCCGCATCGTGGCGCAAAAGCTCGGCGAGAAGCTCGGCCAGAACGTGATCGTCGACAACAAGGCCGGGGCCGGCGGCACGCTCGGCGCCGACGCCACCGCCAAGGCCGCGCCGGACGGCTATACGCTCACCCTCGGCACCACCAGCACCCACGCGATCGCGGCCGGCGCCTACTCCAAGCTGCCTTACAACCCGGTCACCGACTTCACGCCGATCTCGCTGGTCGCGATCACGCCCTACCTGCTGGTCGTCAACCCGCAGGTCAAGGCGACCAATCTGGCCGAGTTCGTGAGCCTTGCCAAGGCGCAGGCCGGCAAGATGAACTACGCCTCCGCCGGCAACGGCACCGCCACCCACCTGGCGATGGAGATGCTGAAGGACACCGCCAAGATCGACCTCCTGCACATCCCGTACAAGGGCAATGCACCGGCCGACGTGGCGATCCTCGGCGGCGAGGTGCAGGCGGTGTTCGGCTCGATGCCCGCGCTGCTGCAGAACACCAAGGCCGGCAAGGTGCGGCCGATCGCGGTCGGCACGCTCAAGCGCTCGCCGGCCCTGCCCGACGTGCCGACCGTCGCCGAGCAAGGC
>JBDSZM010000097.1:0-5835 GCA_039925165.1 Burkholderiaceae bacterium | reverse complement strand
AACTGCCGGAACGCCTCCTTGAAGCCGGGCGTGGTGGTCACCTGCCCGGCCTGCCATGACGAAGGGTTGCGGTCGCCCTCGACGTTGAGCGGCGCCACCACCGACTGGTTGAAGCGCGCGCACTCCTCGAGCACGGCCTGCGCGGTGTCGAGGCCGGCGTCCTCGAAGCCGGGCAGCGCCGCGACCGCCTCCAGGTCGGCGAGCTCTCGCATGCAGAACAGCATGTCGGCGACCGGGGCACGGTAGGTCATAGCAAATCCTTCCTCGTCGCGCGATGGCGAGCGGTCAGCGGTCGGTCAGCCGAGCGCCTTGACCAGTTCGGGCACGGCAGTGAAGAGGTCGGCCTCGAGGCCGTAGTCGGCGACGCCGAAGATCGGCGCCTCGCCGTCCTTGTTGATCGCGACGATGACCTTGCTGTCTTTCATGCCGGCCAAATGCTGGATCGCGCCGCTGATGCCGATCGCGAAATAAAGCTGCGGTGCGACGATCTTTCCGGTCTGCCCGACTTGCCAGTCGTTGGGCGCATAGCCCGCGTCGACGGCGGCGCGGCTGGCGCCGAGTGCCGCGCCCAGCTTGTCGGCCAGCGGCGTCAGCACCTCGTTGAACTTGTCCGAGCTGCTCAGGGCGCGGCCGCCCGAGACGATGATCTTGGCGGCGGTCAGTTCGGGCCGGTCGTTGCGCGCGATCTCGGAACCCATGAACTTGCTGCTGCCCTGGTCGGGCTGCGGTGCGACCGTCTCGACGCTTGCGCTGCCGCCATCGGCCGAGGCCGCATCGAAGCCGGTGCTGCGCACCGTGATCACGACCACCTTGTCGGTCGATTGCACGGTGGCGATCGCATTGCCGGCATAGATCGGGCGCTCGAAGGTGTCGGGCGAAATGACCTTGGTAATGTCGGACACCTGGCCCACATCGAGCTTGGCCGCCACCCGTGGGGCGACGTTCTTGCCGGCCGCGGTGGCCGGAAAGAGGATGTGACTGTAGGTCCCGCCCGCAGCGACGGCCAGCACCTGGGCCGCCACGTTCTCGGCCAGGCCGTGGTCAAGGTGCGGCGCATCTGCCAGCAGCACCTTAGCCACTCCGGCGACCCGAGCCGCCTGATCGGCCGCGGCCTGTGCGCCGGTGCCGGCGATCAGCACATGCACCTCGCCGCCGCACTGGACGGCGGCGCTGACGGTGTTGAGGGTGGCGCCCTTGAGCGCGTGGTTGTCGTGTTCGGCGACGACGAGTGAGGTCATGAGAGGAGCTCCGTGTGTCCGTGGTCGGCGGCGGTCAGATGACCTTGGCTTCGGTCTTCAGCTTGGCGACCAACGTCGCAACATCGGGCACCTTGATGCCGGCACTGCGCTTGGGCGGCTCGCTCACCTTGAGCGTCTTGATGCGCGGTGCAACATCGACACCGAGATCGGCCGGCTTCACCACCTCCAGCGTCTTCTTCTTCGCCTTCATGATGTTGGGCAGCGTGACGTAGCGCGGCTCGTTCAGGCGCAGGTCGGTCGTCACGACCGCGGGCAGCTTGATCTTCAGCGTCTCGGAACCGCCGTCGACTTCGCGAGTGACCGATGCGTACTTTTGTCCGCCTTCGTCGGCGACTTCGACCTTGGAGGCGAAAGTCGCCTGTGGCATTTCGGCCAGCGCCGCCAGCATCTGGCCGGTCTGGTTGCAGTCGTCGTCGATCGCCTGCTTGCCGAGGATGACGAGCCCGGGCTGCTCCTTGTCGACCAGCGCCTTCAGCAGCTTGGCAACGGCCAGCGGCTGCAGCTCCTCGGTCGTCTCGACCAGAATCGCGCGGTCGGCGCCGATCGCCATCGCGGTGCGCAGCGTCTCCTGGCACTGGGTAACGCCGCACGAGACGGCGATCACCTCGGTCGCGATGCCCTTCTCGCGCAGCCGGACCGCTTCCTCGATCGCGATCTCGTCGAACGGGTTCATGCTCATCTTGACGTTGGCGATATCGACGCCGCTGCCGTCGCTCTTGACCCGGACCTTGACGTTGTAGTCGACGACGCGCTTGACCGGGACGAGGATCTTCATGAGTTCAGGCTCCGTGAGGTAGACACCGCAAGCGGCGGATTCTAGTTCGCGACCCCTGAGTCAGCCGTCGCAGCGACCGGCGAGCGGGCCGCGCCAGCGGGCGAATAGAACGATCGTTCTATTTTAGCGGAAGCGTAACGTCATCTGCGGGAAGCACGTCGGCGGTCATCCGCTCTCGGCGCGCCAGCGAAGGAAACAGACGGGTCCACAGCGCAGCGACGAACAGCGTGCCGAGGCCGCCCGCCACCACCGACGCGACCGGACCGACGAGCGCCGCGCTGGCACCCGACTCGAATTCACCCAGCTGGTTCGAGGCCCCGATGAAGATCGAATTAACCGCACTGACGCGGCCGCGCATGGCGTCGGGTGTGTCGAGTTGCACCAGCGACTGACGGATCACCACGCTGACCATGTCGGCTGCGCCGGAGACCATCAAGGCAACGAACGACAGGCCGAAAGCCTTCGAGAGGCCGAAGACGGCGATGGCGATGCCGTAGACCGCGACCGAGCCGAACAACACCCGGCCGACACGGCGGCGGACCGGCCAGCGACTGAGCGCCACCGCCATCGCAAGCGCGCCCACCGCGGGCGCGCTGCGCAGCACGCCGAGGCCCCAGGATCCGACCTGCAGCACGTCCTTTGCAAACATCGGCAACAGCGCCGTCGCGCCGCCGAGCAGGACTGCGAAAAGATCGAGCGACACGGCACCGAGCACGACCGGGCGCTGCCAGATGAAGCGAATGCCGGCCAGCAGGACCGGCATGCTCACCGGCTCCCGCGGCGGCGGAACATGGCGGTAGTGCAGGCGCGAGAACAAGGTCGCGGCGAGCGCGAACAAGGCCGTGCAGACCGCGTAGACCACCGGCGCGCCGGCGACGAAGAGCATGCCGCCGACGGCCGGCCCGGCGATGACCGCAATCTGCATGCCGCCCGAGCTGAAGGCCATGGCCTTCGGCAGCATCTGCGCCGATACCAGCAGGGAAGGCAGCGATTGCTGCGCTGGCAGCTGGAACGCCTTGACCGCGCCGAGCGCGATCGACAGCCCGAGCAGCCAGCCGCGATTGGCCAGACCGGCTTGCGAGGCCACCGCCAGGCCGAGGGCGATCAGCATCTGGACCGCCATGCAGGTTGCGACGATGCGGCCACGGTGACAGCGGTCCGCCGCATGTCCGGCGACGAGCGCCAGCACCAGCGCGGGCATGAACTGGCACAGACCGATCAGGCCCAGATCCCAGGCGCTGCCGGTCAGTTCGTACATGTGCCAGCCGAGCGCGACCATCAGCATCTGGTTGGCCATCGCACCGGCAATGCGGCCACGCCAGAACTGCATGAACGCCGCCTGCGCGAACAGGCTGGGCAGGCCGGGCGTCACGCGCGGCCTGCCGCGAGGTGCAGCGGCGTCCTACAGCGCGTCAAGGAGCCGTCCGCTTCGGTCAGATGCTTCGACCCGCTAATTTCTTCGCATCGAAACTACCGAACGAGGGCGTCATGGGCAAGTATGTCTTGGGCTGGATCTTGGGCGTCCCGGCCATCGTGCTGATCGTGCTGTACTTCTTCTTCCGCTGAAGGCAGCTCGCTCCGCGGCCCTGCGAATATCATTCCGGGCGCCGCGCGGGTGGCGAAATTGGTAGACGCATCGGGCTTAAAACCCGCCGCTTCCCGGAAGGGGGCATACGGGTTCGATTCCCGTCCCGCGCACCACCCAGACCTGAGCCCACCGGTGTGAGGCTGGAGGCGCGGCCCGGAGTCGAACCGGGCTGATCGGATTTGCAATCCGGTGCATAACCGCTTTGCTACCGCGCCGTGGTCTTCGCGAAGAAGTCAGTTGTCAAAAAGGGAAGCTCGAAGCTTCCCTTTTTGACGTGTGTGGAGCGGGAGAAGAGTCTCGAACTCTCGACCTCAACCTTGGCAAGGTTGCGCTCTACCAACTGAGCTACTCCCGCAATTTCTATCGTCCCGCTGCAAGGCACCCCGCTGCGAAGCCCGCATTATATAAACAAAAAAGAAGGGCCTGCAGCTAGGAGGATCCTCGGTCGCGTCAATGCGTCAGCAACTCGGATCCGGCCGCGGGCGCAGCCGGTTTCGCGACCTCTTCCGCCTTGACCGGCTCGTCATCCGGCAATGGCTGCGGCACCGTCTCGAGCGCCACTTCGAGCACCTTGTCGATCCACTTCACCGGCACGATGTCAAGCTGGTTCTTGATGTTTTCCGGGATCTCCTGCAGGTCCTTGACGTTCTCTTCCGGAATGATCACGGTCTTGATGCCGCCGCGATGTGCCGCCAGCAGCTTCTCCTTCAAGCCCCCGATCGCCGTCACCTCGCCGCGCAGCGTGATCTCGCCCGTCATTGCCACATCGGCACGCACCGGAATGCCTGTCAGCGCCGAGACGAAGGCGGTTGTCATCGCGGCGCCCGCACTCGGCCCGTCCTTGGGAGTCGCGCCGTCGGGCACGTGGATGTGCACGTCGCGCTTCTCGAACATATCGTCGCGAATGCCCAGGCGGCGGGCGCGGCTACGCACCACCGATCGTGCCGCCTCAACCGACTCCTTCATCACATCGCCGAGCTGCCCGGTGCGGATGATCTGCCCCTTGCCCGGCATCACCGCGGCCTCGATGGTCAGCAAGTCGCCACCGACCTCGGTCCACGCGAGTCCCACCACCTGACCGACCTGGTTCTTCTTCTCGGCCTGGCCGTAATCGAAGCGGCGCACCCCCAAATAGTCGTTCAGGTTGTCCTCGACCACGACGACCTTGCCGGTGTTCTGCTTGAGCTGGGTCGCTTTCACCACCTTGCGGCAGATCTTCGAGATCTCGCGCTCGAGCGAGCGCACGCCGGCCTCGCGGGTGTAGTAGCGGATGATCCCGCGCACCGCGGACTCGGTGACTTCCACTTCGTCCTCGCGCACACCGTTGTTCTTGGCCTGCTTGGGCAGCAGGTAGCGCAACGCGATATTGACCTTCTCCTCTTCGGTATAGCCCGACAGGCGGATCACTTCCATCCGGTCGAGCAGCGCCGGCGGGATATTCATCGAGTTCGACGTCGCGATGAACATCGTGTCCGACAGGTCGAAGTCGACCTCGACATAGTGGTCGCTAAAGGTGTGGTTCTGCTCCGGGTCGAGCACTTCCAGCAGCGCCGACGACGGGTCGCCGCGAAAGTCCATGCCGAGCTTGTCGATCTCGTCGAGCAAGAACAGCGGGTTGCGGGTGCCGATCTTCGACAGGCTCTGCAGCACCTTGCCCGGCATCGAGCCGATGTAGGTGCGTCGATGGCCGCGGATCTCGGCCTCGTCGCGCACGCCGCCGAGCGCCATGCGGACAAACTTGCGCCCCGTGGCGCGCGCCACGCTCTGGCCGAGCGAGGTCTTGCCCACGCCCGGCGGGCCGACGAGGCACAGGATCGGCGTCTTCACCTTGTCGACGCGCTGCTGCACCGCGAGGTACTCGAGGATGCGGTCCTTGACCTTGTCGAGCCCGTAATGGTCTTCGTTCAGCACCTGCTCGGCATAGGCGAGGTCGTGCTTGATCTTGGTCCGCTTGCTCCACGGCAGGTTGACGAGGGTGTCGATGTAGTTGCGCACCACCGTCGCTTCGGCCGACATCGGCGACATCAGCTTGAGCTTCTTCAGCTCGGCGTCGACCTTCTTGCGCGCCTCTTTCGGCATCTTGGCAGCGACGATCTTCTTCTCGAGCTCCTCCATGTCGGCGCCTTCTTCGCCGTCACCAAGTTCCTTCTGGATCGCCTTGACCTGCTCGTTCAGGTAGTACTCGCGCTGGCTCTTTTCCATCTGGCGCTTGA
>JBDSZM010000096.1:0-7843 GCA_039925165.1 Burkholderiaceae bacterium | reverse complement strand
GCGCCATCATCAAGCGCAACCCGCGCTTCGCCGCCGTGCCGGTGATCATGCTGTCGAGCAAGGACGGGCTGTTCGACAAGGCGCGCGGACGCATGGTCGGTTCGCAGGACTATCTGACCAAACCCTTCACCAAGGACCAGCTGCTCCAGGCGGTCGAGCGGCATCGCCGCACCGACCTCGCCGCGGCCCCGGCGCCGAACTGAGACCGACGCACATGCCGATCCGAAATATCCTGGTGGTCGACGACTCGAAGACCGAGTTGCACTTCCTGTCCGACCTGCTCGGCAAACGCGGCTTCCAGGTTCGCACCGCCGAGAACGCCGACGACGCCATGAAGCGCCTCGAGGAAGGCAAGCCGGACCTGATCCTGATGGACGTCGTCATGCCGGGTCGCAACGGCTTCCAGCTCACCCGCGTCATCACGCGCGATCCGCGCTTCGTCGACGTGCCGGTGATCATGTGCACCAGCAAGAACCAGGAGACCGACAAGGTCTGGGGCATGCGCCAGGGCGCGCGTGACTACGTCGTCAAGCCGGTCGACGCCGACGAACTCGTGCGCAAGATCCGCGCGTTCGACTGAGCGTCCGCCGCAGCGATGGCCAACAAACAAGCGCTGCGCGAACTCCAGGGCCGACTCGCCGAGCGGCTGCAGCAGGCCAAGGGACGCCAGGCCACCCGGTCGTGGCTGGCGGTCGAGTGCGCCGGCCACGGCTTCCTGTTCCCACTGCGCGACGCGGGTGAAATCTCGCCGGTCGCGGCGCTCCTGCCGGTCGCGCATGCGCAGCCCTGGTTCGTCGGCGTCGCCAACCTGCGCGGCCATGTCCATGGCGTGGTCGACCTCGGGCTCTTCCTGGGCGTCGGACAGGTCACGGCGGTGCGCGAGCAGGCGAGGCTGGTCGGCTTCAACGCGGCATTCGGACTGAACTGCGCCTTGTTGGTCGAGCGCCTGGCCGGATTGCGCAGCGAAGAGCAATTGAGCGAGGAACCGGGCGAAGACCGGTCGCTTCCGCCTTTTGTCGGATCGCGCTATGCCGATAACGCAGGGCGGGTCTGGCAGGAACTGAACCTGGCGGCGCTGGCGGCGGATGAAGGTTTCCTGGCGATCGTCGCCTGAATCCACGTCACGAAGCCGGGTCCGGACCGTCCCGGAATGCAGCTCCCTGAAGTCAGGCGGCGGCGTTGTCGAAGTCCCCTCACCGTATGAGGCTCTCATGAACTTGCAGAACACCCTGAACCTCGGCGCCCTGACGCCCGCGATGGCCGGCGACGGCCATTCCCGCGGCTTTCGCGACAGCGTCGCCGACCTGCCGCTGCCCGGCCTGACGGCGGCGCTCGCGCTGCAGCGCGGGGGGCCCGACAGCACCCAGGCCGTGCCGACCTCGATCATCGCCGAGCCGGCGGCCTCCGAGCTGCCCGACTTCGGCGACTCGCACGTCCCCGACGGTGACGCTGCGCCCGCGATCCAAGGCAGCGTCTTGCCCATCATCGGCCGCCGGCCGGTGGCGGCACAGCGCCGGATCCTGAGCGCCTTGCTGTTGCTCGGCGCGGCGGGCGTGCTGGGCGTCGGTGCCGCGGCCCTGATGGGCTCGGCGCGTGCCACGGCGCAACTCGCCTCGCACGGCAATGCGATGGAGCAGGCCCAGCGCCTGGCCAAGTCGGTGCCGCTGGCGCTGTTCGGCGCTGCCGGCGCGTTCGGCGACATCCGCGACAGCTCGACCACGCTGGCACGTGAGGTCCAGGCGCTGAAGGACGGCGGCGAGGGCGTCGCGCCGGCGCCGTCTTCGGTGCAGGCCGACCTCGACCCGATCGTCGCCATGGTCGGTCGCGCACAAGCCCACGCGCAGACCCTACTCAAGCAGGAGAAGACGCTGGTGCAGGCGAACCAGGCGATGCGCCTGGTCAGTCGCGACGCCGCCGACCTGCTGCAGGGCATCGACGCGGTCCAGTCCGCCAAGCTGCAGCAGCAGGCCAGCTCGGCCGAGATCGCGGCCCTCGGCCGGCTCGCGATGCTGAGCCAGCGCCTGGGCAAAAGCGCCAACGAGGTGATCGGCCCGGACGGCATCGACCGCGGCGCGGCCGAGGCGCTGCGCAAGGACTTGGCGAGCTTCCGCGACCTGACGGTCGCCCTGCGCGACGGCAACCCCGAACTGCGTCTGCCGGGCACCCGCGACGCCGCGACCCGCGAGCGCCTGGACGCACTGATCACCCTCTTCGAGACCTCGCGCAGCCAGGGCGCCACCGCGCTGGCCACCACCTCGCAACTGGTCGCTGCCCAGGACGCCGAGGCGGCGATCCTGGCCGAAAGCGATGCGCTGGTGAAGTCGCTCGACACCGTCGGCGACGAAATCGCCCGCAGCGGCAACCTCGGCAGCGCGCGCATCGGGATCCTGCTCGGCGGCCTCGTGTTGCTGTCGCTCGGCGGGCTCGGGCTGGTCCAGCTGTTCGTCGGTGCGCAGGCGCAACGCGCCGCCGCCGCGCAGGAACAGCAGCGCGAAGCCGAGCGCCAGGAGCGGGAAGCCAAGCGCGTCAACGACGCCAACCAGGCCGCCATTCTTCGGCTGATGAACGAGCTGCAACTGGTCGCCGAAGGCGACCTCACCCAACAGGCGACGGTGACCGAGGACATCACCGGCGCGATCGCCGACTCGGTGAACTACACGGTCGAGGAACTGCGCACCCTGGTCGCGCAAGTGCAAGGCACGGTCGGTCGCGTGACCGATACGACCCAGCAGGTCGAATCGACCTCGACCGAACTGCTGGCAGCGTCGAGCGAGCAGCTGCGCGAGATCCGAGATACCGGCGAATCGGTGCTGCAGATGGCCGGGCGCATCAACCAGGTTTCGGGCAAGGCGCAGGAGTCGGCCGAGGTCGCGCGCCAGTCGCTCGGCGCCGCGGCCTCCGGCTTGCGCGCGGTGCAGGACACGATTGGCGGCATGAACTCGATCCGCGACCAGATCCAGGACACCTCCAAACGCATCAAGCGCCTGGGCGAATCGTCACAGGAGATCGGCGAGATCACCGAACTGATCTCGGACATCACCGAGCAGACCAACGTGCTGGCGCTGAACGCCGCGATCCAGGCCGCCTCGGCCGGCGAGGCGGGCCGCGGCTTCTCGGTCGTGGCCGAGGAAGTGCAGCGGCTGGCCGAGCGGTCGGGCGATGCCACACGGCAAATCGCCGCGCTCGTCAAGACCATCCAGACCGACACCCAGGACGCGGTCGGCGCGATGGAGCGTTCGACCCAGGGCGTGGTCGAAGGCACGCGGCTGTCCGACGCGGCCGGCACGGCGCTCGGTGAGATCGACCGTGTGTCGCGCCGCCTGGCCGAACTGATCGAGCAGATCTCGTCTGAGGCCCTGAAGGAGGCCGCGTCGGCCAACGTGGTTGCCGAGAACATCCAGCACATCTTTGCGGTGACCGAGCAGACCGGCGACGGCACCCGCTCGACCGCACGCATGGTGCGCGAACTCTCACGCACGGCCGATGACCTCAAGCAGTCGGTGGCCCGTTTCAAGATCGCCTGACGGATAGGGTTTTCGACCGATGCTTAGCCACTCGCCCGTTCCCGACCTGTCCGACCCGCCGCGTGCGGCCACCGACGACCTGAGCGCGCTGGCGTGGGTCCACGAGGAACTGCGGCGTTCGCTCGACGCGGCGCACAAGGCGCTGCGCCGCTACCTGCGCGATGCGCAGGCGCTCGACGGCTCGGACGTCGACGCCGTCGATCCGGCGGTGCTGCGCGGCGCCCGGATCCCCTTGCATCAGGGAGCCGGCGCGCTCGAACTGGTGGGGCTGCCGACGCCCGCGCTGGTGCTGCGCGCGGCCGAGGCGGCGGTGCAACGCGGCATCGCCAAGCCGGTCACGATGACGCCGGCCCTGGTCCAACATGTCGAGCGCGCGTCATTCGCGCTGCTCGACTACCTGACGCGATTGCTCGCCGGCAAGCACGTGTCGCCCCTGCAGTTGTTTCCGTCCTACCGCGCCTTGCAGGAAGCGGCCGCCGCCGAACGCGTGCACCCGGCCGACCTGTGGCCGCACGACTGGAAGTGGCGCGCGCTGCCGGCCGAGGCGGGTGCCACACCGCGCGCCGTCGATGCCGCCACCCGGCTCGCGCTCGAAGGCCAGCTGCTCGAGCTGATGCGCGGCGGCCAGCCCCAGGCCACCGCCGCGCGCATGAGCGACATCTGCGCCGGGCTGGGTGCCGGCGCGGGCGCGCCCGAGACCGCCACCTTCTGGAAGCTCGCCGCCGCCGTGTTCGAGGCGCAGGCGCAGGGCCTGCTCGGGTTCGATGTCTTCAGCAAGCGGGTCGCGTCGCGCCTGCTGGCGCAGTTCCGCGTCCTCGAGCGCGGCGATGCCGAGGTGTCGCCGCGGCTCGCCCAGGACCTGCTCTTCTTCTGCGCGCAGAGCGCCTCGCCAGGCGATGGCCGCGCTGCGCCGCGCCTGTCGGCGGTGCGCCAGGCCTATGCCCTCGCGCACGACGCGCCGGTCGACTATGCGAGCAGCGTGCTCGGCCGCTACGACCCGGCCTGGATCGCGCAGGCGCGCAAGCGCGTGGCCGCCGCCAAGGAAAGCTGGTCGGCACTGGCCGGCGGCGAGGCGGGTCGGCTGCCCGGTCTGACCGAGCAGTTCGCGCTGGTCGGCGAGTCGCTCAAGCGCCTGTTCCCGCACGGCGAGGCGTTCGCCGCCGAACTCCAGCACACGGTCGCCGCGCTGGCCCATGTCGGCGTGGCCCCGACGCCCGAACTGGCCATGGAGGTGGCGACCTGCCTGCTCTATGTCGAAGCGTCGCTCGAGGACGCTGACTTCGACCACCCGCAGCAGGCGCCGCGGGTGCTGCGCCTGATCGAGCGTTTGCATGCGGCGCGCCACGGCCACGCCGCCGAGCCGCTCGAGGGCTGGGCCGAGGAGCTGTACCGCCGCGTCTCCGATCGCCAGACGATGGGCAGCGTGGTGCAGGAACTGCGGGCGGCGCTGTCCGAAGTCGAGCGCCACATCGACCAGTTCTTCCGCAAGCCCGCCGAGCACGCGATCCTGATCCCGGTGCCGGTGCAGATGTCGACCATGCGCGGCGTGCTGTCGGTGCTCGGCATGGACCACGCCGCCGCCGCGCTGCTGCACATGCGTGACGAGGTCGAGCGCCTCGTCACGGCCGATGTCGATCCGCAGAAGGTGCTGGCGTCGGGCCTGTTCGACCGTTTGGCCGGCAACCTCGGCGCGCTCGGTTTCCTGATCGACATGCTGAGCGTGCAGCCGCAGATGGCCAAGTCGCTGTTCGCCTTCGATCCGGCCAGCGGCAGCTTCGGCCCGGTGATGGGCCGCGACCCGGTCGACGCGCTGATTGCGCCGCCCGCACCCGACGCGATTCAGTCGGTCGAGCCGCGCCTGATCGAACAAGCGCAACTGCTCGCCTTCGCGGCGATGCGCGACGACGTCAGCCTGCGCGAGGTCGAGACCGAGCTGGCGCATCTGGGGCGCGAAGCGCATGCCGCCGGCCAGCCCGCCCTGGCGGCCGCCGTGATGCACGCCCAGGAGGCGATCGATCACGCCGGCGATGCCGCGCTGCTGCGCGATGCCCGCAGCGAGCTGTCCGAGGCGCTGGTCGATTTCGTCCACACCGCCTCGAAGCCGATCGGCCTGGACCTGGTGCCGCCCGGCGCGGCAGCGGCCGCATCCGTACCCGCTGACGCGCCCGATCACGACGCCGAGATGCGCGAGGTCTTTCTCGAAGAGGCGCGCGAGGTGCTGCACGACGCGCGCGGCGCCCATGCCGCGCTCGGCCACAGCCCCACCGACATCACCTTGCTCACCACGCTGCGGCGCGCGTTCCACACCCTCAAGGGCAGTTCGCGGATGGTCGGGCTCGACGAGTTCGGGGCGGCCGCCTGGGTCTGCGAGCAGTACTTCAACACCCAGCTCGCCGAGCAGCGCGGGCTCGATCCGGCGGGCCTGGCCTTCACGGTCTGGGCGCTCGACTACCTGACGCCGTGGGTCGAGGCGATCGCGCAGGGCGAGCCGTCGGGGCGCGACGCCGCGACGGTCGACGCCGCGCAGCCGGGCGCCGCGGCGCCCGCCGCGATCGCGGTCGCCGAGGTGAGCGAAGGGATCGACCTCGAGGCGCTGGGCGGATTGGAATCGTTCGCGGCCATGCCGGTCTACGCCGCGCCGGGGCCGCACGCCGGGTCGCGGGCACCTGCCGCAACGTCGTCCGATTTCCTGCTCGACCTGTCAGGACTCGACGCGACGTCGACCGACTTGCCCGAGGCACGCGCCGCCTGGGTCGACGATCCGCTGCCTTCGGCGATTGCCGCCGAGAGGGCGCCGGCCTTCGACGCCGAGGTGTTCGACGCCCAGGCCTTCGACGCCGAGAAGACGCAGGTGTTCGATGCCGAGAGGACGCAGGTGTTTGACGCCGAGAGGACGCAGGTCTACGAGCGGCTGCCCGAGCCCGAGGATCTTTCCGATGTCGCCGCCTTCGGCAGCCCGAGCGGCCTGATCGAACTCGACTTCGAGCCGCGGCCGGCATCGGTCGTCGAGCCGGCTGCTGCGGTGGCTGCGCCGCCGACCGCCGACTCCGCCGAGCCGGCCGACGCGCCGGACGACGTCGAGGAAGACCCGTTCAAGCGCGTCGGTCCGCTGCGGATCGGGATTGCGCTCTTCAACATCTTCCTCAACGAAGCCGACGAGCTGTCGCGCAAGCTCGGCATCGAGACCGCCGAATGGGCGCTCGAGACGCATCGCCCGGTCAGCGAGCACGCGATCGCGCTGGCCCATTCGCTGGCCGGCAACTCGGCCACGGTGGGCTTCGCCGACCTGTCGAGCCTCGCGCGCCAGCTCGAAAGTGCGCTGACGCGTTCGCGCCGCATCGGGCACGGGACGCCGGCCGAGGCGCAGCTTTTTGTCGATATCGCCGACGAGGTCCGGCGCCTGCTGCACCAGTTCGCGGCCGGCTTCCTGAAGGATGTGCCGCCGTCGCTGCTGCACCGTCTGGCCGCGCACGAGGTCGAATGCGCGGTTCGCCTGGCGGATAGCGCGAGCGCCGCCGACCGACCCGCGGCCCTCGACGACGCCTTGCCGGCGCTCGGCGCGACCGCCGAGGCGGACCTCGACCTCGGCTTCGACGCACCCGACCCCGTGCCGGTCGGCTTCGACATGGACCGCCCGGTCACCGACACCGGGCGCGACGTGCTGCCGGCGCAGCGCCAAGGCGCGGCGCATCCGCCGCTGGTCGAGAGCGTGTTCGGCGCGTTCGGCCTGGACGAACTGCGGCCCCTGCCGGTGCCGAGCGCGCAGCCGCGCCACGCCGTGACCGGATCCGGCGACGACGCCGACTTCGATGCGGTCGACGCGGTCGATGCGGAGTTGTTCCCGATCTTCGAGGAAGAGGCGCTCGAACTGCTGCCGCGCCTGGCTGCCGACCTGCGCGCCTGGTCGCGCCTGCCCGACCAACCCGCGCACGCCGATGCCTGCATGCGCACCCTGCACACGCTCAAGGGCGGTGCCCGACTGGCCGGGGCGATGCGCCTGGGCGAGCTCGCGCACCGGCTCGAGGCCGGCATCGAGCACGTCCTGGCGCGCGCGCCGGTCGAGCCCGATGCGATCGAATGGCTGCAGGCGCAATGCGACGCCATCGAGCACAACTTCGACCGTCTGCGCGCCGGAGCGAGCGGCGACGCCGCGGCCGCCGAGGCGCAGCCACCGGCCCCTTTGGCGGCAGCGCCGAACCCCGGCTGGATCGAGCCCGAGGCGGTCGTCGAACCGGCCCTCGAAACCGTACCGGTCGAACCGCCGGACACCGAGCCGCAGGTGCGTCTGGGGCGGCCGGTCGAGGCCAGCGCGTTCGACG
>JBDSZM010000095.1:0-12038 GCA_039925165.1 Burkholderiaceae bacterium | reverse complement strand
CTCGAGACCGGCCCCTGGGACCGCTACGACGCGCGCGGCTGCTTCGCCCACACGCACGGCGCCGGCGACTTCATGGCGAACTACGTGCTCGAGGTCGCGCCCGGCGCCAAGACGCGGCCGGTGCGGCACCTGTACGAGGTCTTCTGCTACGTGCTGGCCGGCCACGGCTCGACGCGGGTCTGGCTGCCCAACGGCGAACTGCGCACCTTCGAGTGGGGCCCGAAGGCAATGTTCGCGATCCCGCTGAACTGCCGCTACCAGATCTACAACGCGACCGGCACGGCGCCGCTGCGGATCTCGTGCACCAACAACGCGCCGATCACGATCAACCTCTATCACAACCTCGACTTCGTCTTCGACAACCCGTTCGTCTTTCCTGAACGCGCCGGCCAGTCGAAACACTTCGACGGCGAGGGCGACCACAGCACCTGGATGGCGGCCAACACCATCAAGCGCAACCTGTGGGAGACCAACTTCGTCCATGACGTGTCGAGCTTCAAGCTCTACGAGTTCGAGGAGCGCGGCAAGGGCTCGACCAACGTCAGCTTCATCCTGGCCGACGGCACCATGCACGCCCACGTGTCGCAGATACCTAAGGGCCGCTACAAGAAGGCTCACCGCCACGCCGCCGGCACCCACGTGCACGCGGTCGACGGGGTCGGCTACTCGCTGCTGTGGTACGAGGGCGAGTCCGAGTTCAAGCAATTCCCGTGGCAGCACGGCTTCATGTACACGCCGCCGTTCTGGATGTTCCACCAGCACTTCAACACCGGCGCCAGCCCGGCGCGCTACCTGGCCTGCAGCCTGGGCAGCCGGCGCTATCCCTTCATCTCGCTGCGCCGCAAGAGCTCCGAGGGCGCGGGCTCGATCTCGATCTCGCAGGGCGGGCGCCAGGTCGAGTACGAGGACCAGGATCCGCGCGTGCACCGTCAGTGGCTGGAGGCGATGCAGCGCGCGGGCGTGGCCTCCGAGATGGGCGAGACCTTCGACGAGCCGGCGATCCTGGCCCTGCCGCCGCAAGCCTTACAGGGCGTGATCCGCACGCCGCGCTCGATCGGCCCGGCGGTCTAGCTCGGGGCGCCGGCGTGGGCCACGACATCGACTTCGAGCACGAACACGACCGGCCGAGCGAGGCCGAGCAGGCCGCGATGGCCCAGTGGATCTGGGCCCAGGAGACGGTCGCGCTGCGCACCGTGGGCATCGACATCGGCAGCTCGACCACGCATCTGCTGTTCGCCCGCGTGACGCTGCAGCGGCTGGCGCAGGGCCTGTCGAGCCGCTTCGTGGTGATCGACCGGCAGGTCCTGTGGCGCTCGGCCATCGTCTTCACGCCCTTCCTGCCGGACGGCCGCATCGATGCCCGCGCCTTGTCGCACTTCATCGCCGACGCCTATCGCGGCGCCGGCTTCGTGCGCGCCGACATCGACAGCGGTGCGGTGATCCTGACCGGAGAGGCGAGCAAGCGCCGCAACGCGCGGGCGATCGACGAGATCTTCGCCGCCGAATCCGGCAAGTTCGTCTGCGCGACCGCGGGCCACAAGCTCGAGTCCATGCTCGCCGCGCACGGCTCGGGCGCCGTCGACCTGTCGCTGCGGCGCGGCGAGTGCGGCCTGCACGTCGACGTCGGCGGCGGCACGACCAAGCTCGCCCTCATCGACCGGGGCAGGATCCTCGCCGTGGCGGCATTCGCCGTCGGCGGTCGCGTCCTGGCCCGAGACGAGACGGGTCGCTGGAGCCGGATCGACGACACCGCGCAGGTGGTCGCCAGACACCTCGGCATGGCGGCCACGGCCGATGCTTTCGCGGACGCGGCGAACCGCGCCGCTGTGGCCGAGCGGATGGCCACGCTCGTCGTCGACCAGATCGCCGGCGGCGCGCTCGATGCCGTCGGCCGTCAGCTCGAGCTGACCGAGCATTTGGCCCGCAG
The DNA here is from genome assembly GCA_039925165.1 of Burkholderiaceae bacterium. Taxonomy (GTDB): domain Bacteria; phylum Pseudomonadota; class Gammaproteobacteria; order Burkholderiales; family Burkholderiaceae_C; genus JBDSEG01. The sequence continues at coordinate 10,111 of JBDSZM010000095.1, read as the reverse complement.
CGTCGCGCCGCGCTTCATCACCTTCTCCGGCGGCGTCTCGGAGTACATCTATCGCCGCGAAAGCGCCGACCACGGCGACATCGCCCAACCGCTGGCCGATGCCATCGTCCGGCAACTGCGCTCGCGCATCGCCTGGCCGGTCGTCGAACCGCGCGAGCGCATCCGCGCCACCGTGATCGGCGCGTCGCAGTTCACGGTGCAGGTCAGCGGCAAGACCATCTACCTGCCCGACCCCGGCGTGCTGCCGGTGCACAACGTGCCCGTGGTCGACCTGGGCCTGAGCCTGGCCGGGCCGATCGACGTCGACGCCATCGCCGGCGCCTTTGCCCGCCGTGCCGAGTTGCGCGACGTGCTGCCGCAGGCACCGCTGGCACTGGCATTCGCCTGGGACGGCGAGCCCGACCACGCGCGTCTGCATGCGATGGCCCGGGCCATCCTGCGCTACGCGGCGCCGACGGGCCGCCGTGACCACACGCTGTTCCTGATGATCGATGGCGACGTCGGCGCCTCGCTCGGCCGCATCCTGCACGACGAACTTCGGCTCGACGGCGCCATCGTGTCGATCGACGGGATCCGGCTGCACGAGCTCGACTTCGTCGACGTCGGCGAATGGCTCGACCCGCCGGGGGTCCTGCCCATCGTGATCAAGTCGCTGCTGTTCCCGGCCGGGTTGCCGGCGTAGGGCGCGTCGGCCCGCTCTCCGCACCGTCTCGTCGGGGCAGCGCCGGAGCGCGAGGAATCCGCAGCGTGAACGCCGTTCCCTCCTCTGCCGACGACGCGACCGCGATGCTGCCGCCGTGGGCGCTCACGATCTCGCGAACGATAAAAAGTCCCAGGCCCATGCTGGTGGATGGCCGATCATGGGGTGCCGACTCGGCGCTCACGAGCTGGACCAGCGGGTTGAAGATCACCTGCATCTTGTCGGCCGGTATCGGCACGCCCCAGTTCCTCACGACAACGACGATCTCGTCTTCCTGCGCCTCGACGCCCAGCTCGACCGGAGCGTTGGCCGCACCGTACTTGACGGCATTGGTCAGCAGGTTGCTCAGCACGCGCAGCATGCGGTCATGGTCGAAGCTCGCCAGCAGGCCGGCGCCGATGTTCGACGCGAGTCCACGCGCGGGATTCGCCGCCTTCACTTCCTCGACGGCTTCATGGCAGAGTGCCGAGAAATCGCCCGGGCGGGGGAAAATTTCGACGCCCTTGCCCAGCTTTGCCCGCGTGTATTCCAAGAGGTCGGCAATCATCGCCTCCATCAACGAAGCGCTGCTGGAAGCGATCTCGAACGCCCGCTCGCGCTGGGGCTTCTGAGACTGCGAGCTGTTCAGAATCGCCAGACAGTTGCGAATGGCGGCCAACGGGCTGCGCAGATCGTGACCGAAGATGGCGATGAAGGTGTCGCGCGACGAAGCGACGTCGTCCGAATAGCTCGCCAGCGATTCGGCCATGGCCTGGTCGATTCCCTCGTTAAAACGGTGCAGGTCCTCGAGCCCGGCCGCATCAACCGGTTCGGGATGCGCTTGCCTCCAAAACCGCAGCACGGTAGCCCGCAGGGCTCGAAATTCTCCGCCCAGTTGTTTGGGGTCGAAGCCCGACAGGTGGCGCAGCGCGCCGTGCCCTGCGGCAGAGGTCTGGTCGGCGCCGGCGGGCGCTGCGCGACCCTTGGACTTGGCGTCGCGCTCGTGGTCGGTTTGAGCGGTCTCGATGTCGGCCGCGATCGCCAGCAGCATCAGCTCGGCGTGGTTGCGAAGCTCCAGGGACGACATCGTCTCCGACGGCGGGATCATGGTCCGAGCGACCGCCTCCCATTCCACCAGAACCAGCTCCATATCCCTGCGGATGAAGTCGCTCAATCGCATACTGTCTCCCAGCCGGCGTCGCTGCCATTCTCGACGATGCAGCGGGGACGGCGAAATGCCATCGCTGGATTCGGAAGTGGCGCCCTGCCGCCCGCCCGTCCATTCAAGACCGAGCCTGATCGAGTGCCGACCCGATCGCTTGGAACAGCCGATCGGAATCGACCGGTTTGCTGAGAAAGCCGTCGTATCCGTCGAACGCGGCCCGCACCACCTGCTCGCGGGTTCCGGTATGCATGAGGATCTTGATGGCCCGGGTTCGGGGGTCACGACGCAGCGCGGCTCCGACCTCGGCCCCGCTCATCGCGGGCATGGCGTAGTCGAGCAGGACCAGATCCGGACCGCACGCCTGGGCGAGTCGCATTCCACTCGGACCATCGGCCGCTTCGAGCGCGTGATAGCCTGCCAACTCGAGCAACATGACCGTGGTTTCGCGGAGTTCCGCGTGATCGTCGATCACGAGGATCGTCCGCCTGCCGCGAACGCCGGCGTCTTCTGGCGGGCTGTCCAAGATTGGCCTCCATAAAAAATTGGCGTTTCCGAATGCAGGCACGCAGCATGCCCACGACCGCCTCGAAAGGACCTCTCGGGTCATGATGCATTCAAATCCCTTCCGAGCTGCCATCGATGCTGGCGTTTGAGACGCTGGGAACGCTGGATGCGGCCGAAGCGCACACCCGGCTGGGGCTTGCGCTCGACGCAGGCCGGCTCGGGTACTGGGAACTCGATTTGCCAGCGCGCCGGTTCGCGGCGTCGACCCGTTGTCAGTCGAGCTTCGGGCGCCAGCCTGGCGCCGCGTTTACCTACGACGATCTGCTGTCCACGCTGAGTCCGCAGGACAGGGAACGCATGGCGAGCCTGTTGTCCCGCACCATCGACACCGGCGCAGACTATGAAGGCGAGTACCCGATCACGCGGCCGGACGGCACTTCCTGGGTGCTGATGCGCGGTCAGCTGGTACGCGCTGCCGATGGCACGCCGCTGCGACTGGCCGGTATCTCGCTCGACATCACGCGGCGCAAGGTCGCCGAAGCCGCCCTCGCCGCAAGTGAACTGCGTTTCAACGCCATCACCGATTCGATCGACCAGATGATCTGGTCGACGCGGCCCGATGGCTTCCACGACTTCTACAACCGGCGCTGGTACGAGTACACCGGCGTGCCGGCGGGATCCACCGACGGCGCGGCGTGGAACGGCATGTTTCATCCGGACGACCAGGAACGCGCCTGGTCGGTCTGGCGGGAGTCGCTCGCCACCGGTAAGCCGTACCACATCGAATACCGGCTGCGCCACCGCAGCGGCCAATACCGCTGGACGCTCGGGCGGGCCCAGGCGGTCCGAGACGAGCGCGGCGAGATCATCCGCTGGTACGGCACCTGCACCGACATACACGAACTTGTCGAGGCCCGCGAGTTGATCGCGCGTTCCGAGCAGGAGCTCGCACGTCTGGTCGACCAGCGCACGCGGGAGCGCGATCAGGCATGGGAGCATTCGCTGGACCTGCAGGCGGTCGTGCGCCCGGACGGCGTGATCCTGGCCGCAAACGCCGCGTGGGAAGCCATCCTCGGTTGGCGCCCGGACGAAGTCGTCGGCCGCAGCCACCTCGACTTCAACCCCTCCGATGCGTCGAGCGCCAGTCAGGAGGCGCTGCGGACCGCGTCGCGCGCCGAACTTCCAGCAAACGAAGGCCGTTGCATTTGTAAGGACGGCGGTTACCGATGGATTTCCTGGGTGGCAAAGCCTGAAAACGGGCTCGTGTACGCGAGCGGGCGCGACGTGACCGCGCAAAGGCAGGCCGCCTTCGAACTCGACGCCACCCGCGAGCAGCTGCGCCAGAGCCAGAAGATGGAGGCGGTGGGCCAGCTGACCGGGGGTATCGCGCATGACTTCAACAATCTGCTCGGCGCCATTTACAACAGCCTGGAAGTGATCAAACGAGCGCCCGACGCCCCTGCGAAGGTGAACACCGAACGCTTCATCGAGATCGCGCAGCGCGCCACCACGCAGGCAGCTTCGTTGACGAAGCGCCTGCTCTCGTTCGCGCGACAGCAGCCGATGCACGCCGAGCCCACTGACCTGCACCAGATCGTGCGCAGCCTCGAGGACCTGGTCCGGACCACCGTCGGCAGCGCGGTGACCGTCAGGGTGACGCATGCGGCGGGCCCTTGCGAGGCGTTCGTCGACGTCAACCAGTTCGAAAACGCGCTGCTCAACCTGAGTCTGAATGCGCGCGACGCGATGCCAGCCGGCGGAACGCTGACCATCTCGACAGCCGCACGCTCGATAGACGAGCCCGAGGCCGGCCGCCTCGACGTGGTCGCCGGCGACTATGCGGAACTCGCCATCGTCGACACCGGAGTCGGCATGGTGCCGGAGGTGGCCGACCGCGTCTTCGAGCCGTTCTTCACCACCAAACCGCTGGGCAAGGGAACCGGGCTCGGCCTGTCGATGGTCTACGGTTTCGCGCGGCAGGCGCAGGGTCAGGTGTCGGTGCACTCGGTGCTGGGGCAAGGCACCACCATGCGCCTGTTGCTGCCCCGCCTCGATCCTTCCACAGCGGCAGCCGCGCAGCGCTGACGCCTCTCCCGCGGGATTATCAAGCCCTACGCGATCCCGCCTCGGCCATCGCCTTACGACGGCGCCGCAATGCTCGTCGCCATGCCAAGCTCCGGCACCGGCTGCGCCCTGACCGCTGCCCTTGCCTTCCTTGACTCCAGAGCCTCGCGATGAACAACACCTCGATCCGTCCCGTCTTCGAAACGGTCAACCCCGCCAGCCTGGCCGCCGGTCGGTCCTACCCCGGACACACGCCCGAAGAGGCCGCGCGCCACGTCGGCCTGGCGGCACAGGCGCAGCAGCGCTGGCGCCGGGTCGCGATCGACGAGCGCGCCGCCTGCATGCGCAAGGCCGCGAACGTGCTGCGCACACGCCGCGCCGAGTTCGCTGCGCTGATGACCGAGGAGATGGGCAAGCCGGTGAGCGACGGCCTGGCCGAGGTGGACAAGTGCGCGGGGGCGTGCGATCACTTCGCAGCGCACGCGGCCGGCTACCTGGCCCGCGAGAGCGTCGCGATCGACGGTGCCAAGGCTTTCGTGACCTGCAACCCGCTCGGCGTGGTGCTGGCCGTGATGCCGTGGAACTTCCCGTTCTGGCAGGTCTTCCGTTTCGCGGCGCCGGCGCTGATGGCGGGCAACGGCGGCGTGCTCAAGCACGCGAGCAATGTGCCGGGCTGCGCCCTGGCGATCGAGTCGGTATTCCGCGAGGCCGGTTTTCCCGAGCATCTGTTCGGCACCCTGCTGGTCCGCAGCGCCGACGTCCGGGCCTTGATCGAGGACCCGCGTATCGCCGCCGTCACGCTCACCGGCAGCGTGGCCGCCGGCCGCAGCGTCGCCGCCATCGCCGGCGGTGCGCTCAAGAAATGCGTGCTCGAACTTGGCGGCTCGGATGCGTACATCGTCCTCGAGGACGCCGACATTCCCGCGGCCGCCGCGGTCTGCGCCACGGCGCGCATGGTCAACGGCGGGCAGAGCTGCATCGCCGGCAAGCGCTTCATCGTCGTGCGCGCGGTTCGAGCCGCTTTCGAGCAGGCGCTGGTCGACGCGATGCGCCGGTACGAGATGGGCGACCCGTACGACGCGTCCACGAAGCTCGGCCCGCTGCAAAGTGTCGAGGCGCGCGACCAGATCCATGAGCAGGTGCTGGCCAGCGTGCGCGGTGGCGCGCGGTTGCTGCTCGGCGGCGTCGTGCCGGACCAGCGCGGCGCCTGGTATCCGGCGACGGTGCTGACCGACGTGGTGGCCGGCCAGCCGGCTCACGACGACGAGGTCTTCGGGCCGGTCGCGGCCATCATCGAGGCGGCCGACGAAGCGGACGCGATCCGCATCGCCAACGCCAGCGAGTTCGGTCTCGGCGCGGGCGTGCTAACCCGCGACCTGGCGCGCGGCGAGCGCATCGCCGCCGACGAGCTCGACGCCGGCTTGAGCTTCGTCAACGACAACGTCCGCTCCGACCCGCGCCTGCCCTTCGGTGGCGTCAAGCATTCCGGCTACGGTCGCGAATGCGCCCGCGTGGGCATCCACGAGTTCGTCAATATCAAATCGGTGCAGGTCAAGCACTGAATCGCCCGGTTGCCGAGCAGGCTGCCACGCTCGAGACGATGGCGCCATGAGGACGTCGACGACCGCGCAAGTGCACCTCCCGATGGACTGCCCTGGCCAAGGTCCAACCCGCCGGGAGGCTGCGCGACCCGAGACGGACCGATACGGACGGGAGCTTGCCAGCGGCAAACGGCCTGGAGCGACAGCGGCCGGTCAGATGTCTTTCGTCGGGCCACGCCGCAAGCGCCGACCCTCTCCAGTCGCTTCGCCCCGTGCCCGCACAGTCCCGTGAGGCTCGGCGGCCTGCACGCCCCGCGTCGGCGTGCGAGCCGGTTTACGCAACCACCGTCGTGCCGGCACGCGTCGAGTCATGCCGCCGACGCTGCCGCCCGCGCGTGGCGGGGCGCAGCCGGGTCGGCGCCGCGCAGCGGGGCCTGACCCTCAGGGCCGGGCCTGATCCGGCCGGAGGTAGTCGCAGACGCCCTGCGCGAAGATCTGCTTCAGCTTGGCAAGCTCGGCAGGGCTCGGCGCCCAGCCGCCGTAGCTGCCGTCGGCCACCGCGGTGTCCACCGGCTTCAGCGCACAGCGGTAGATCCCGCCTTCGATCGGCGCGCCCGCGACGGTCCGCGAGCTGCCGTAAAGCGGGAAGGCCTGGGTGCACGCGCCGGCGGGCTTGGCGTCGAGGATGCCGTCCCAGACCGCCGGGCCGGCCTGCAACAGCTTGCCGGTCACGTCGAAGCAACTGTCGACCGCTGCCGCCGGCTTGTTTTCGGCGACGCTGCGTTTTGGGTTGGCGAGGATGTTGGCCATCCAGGCGTCCATCGTCGCGAGCGCCTGCAGCGTCTGGCTCGCCTTCGCGACGCCCGGCATGGTGTCGGTGAACCAGATCACCTGGTTCTCGACCCGGCTGTGGCGGTTGGCGATGCGCTGGCGGGTCGCGAACGACTGGTGCACGTTGTGCATGTCGAGTTCGCGCTCCATGTATTGGCGGTGGTCGATCGTCGGCAGTTCGAGCTGGCCGCCGTACACATGGCCGCTGCTGTAGGCCGCTCGCATCGCGATCGGATCGCCCACAGTGCGCGGTGCCGGCAGGTCAGGGCCAGGGCTCAACCGCATGTTGCGCCGGCTCCACGGGTCGAAGGTCGCCGCACTGAACGACCCAAGGAAGGGATAGCCCTCCTGCACCATGTCGCTCGGGTGCTTCCAGCCGCCGACGTGCCAGTTGAGGTTCAGAAACTCGGCCGACGTGATCTTGCCGTCCCGCAGCGACTTGAGGCCGTACTGGACGCCGACGTTGTCCCAGGTCGGGCGGGCCGCGCCGGTCGCATCGACCCCGTAGACGTTGCGCAGGTCGTCGTAATGGGTCCAGCGGATCGCCGCGATCGCGCTCTGCGGCTCGTAGAACTGGCTGTTTGCAGCCTGGCCATAGAGCGGATTCATCGCCAGCGGCGTGAGGCCGCGCCAGGCCTTGACGCACTCGGTCGAGCCGACCGCGGTGCTGTAGCCGAGCGCCGTTTTGGCGCCCGCCAGCGGGTCGTTCACCTTGCCCAGCGGCCCCTCTTCGGCGTTCATGCCGACCAGCAGGCTGCGGTTCTTCGTCACGCGCCACTTCGGGTTGGTGCGATCGGTCGCGTCCATGAAGTATTCGAGCAATTCACAGTCGCCGACGTGGATGGTCTGCGTGACCATGTCCGGATAGGACTGCACCGGCAGCAACGCATCCAGCACACCGGGATGGTTCTGCGCGATGAGGTACTGCTGGATCGCACCGCCCGAGCCGCCCAGGCCGACGGTATAGAGAGGCACGCCGTAGCGTTCGATGAAACGCTCCTTCGTCATCATCGCCGTCTCGCCGGCCAGGTTCATGTTGTAGTGGGTGCCGGTGTTGTTGCCGCTGGAGTGCGCGATGGCGTAGCCCTGACCCAGGATGTCCAGGTTCATCGAACCGCCATGCACCGTACCCTGGCTGTGTCCGATCGCGACCCCGCCCTGGAACCAGTACAGCAGCTTGCCGTTCCAGTTCGAGAGGTCGGGCTGGCTGCTGCTTTCGCCCAGTGGCGCCAGCATCGCGATGCTGTAGAGGAAACGGTTGATCGAGCCGATCTCGCGTCGCACGATGAAGTCGACCGTACGGCCGTCGGCGAGCGTGGTCGTACTCATGTCGGCCGGGCGGCCGCCGCCGGCCGGCAGGGGGAGCAACGAACCCGCCGTGTTGCGGTACTGGTAGCTGACGAAGGTGTCGATCGAGCAATTGCGGCTGTAGCCCATCAGCGCGCCCTGCGCGTTGGTGACCCGATAGCCCGGCGCGGCCGCGCTGTCGACCAGCGGCTGCTTGCCGACCGCGCCCTGGATCGTCGTGCAGACGAATGGCGTCTGCTGCTCGCCGGTGAACATCGGGCCGGTGATCGGGTAGTTGGTGAGCGTGAGGCTGTCGCGCAGCCCGCTATTACGGTGGCGCACCTCGAGTGTGTTGGCGCCGACGACCAAGCCGCTGACCACGCCTTCGAGGGTGTCGGCCTTCGAGGTCAACGCGACATCCAGGCGCTGCCCGTTGAGCCAGAGTTCGAGCTTGTCGCGCAAGCCGCCCGCAGCGCGCACTTCGATCCGGGCATCACCGCCCGATACGTACTGCGCCGGGCTCGACAACACGCGCAGTTGCACCGTCATCGCGGCATCGGCCGGGGTCGCCCGCTGCGCCACCACCGTGGGGCCGCCGGAGCCGCCACCGCCGCCGCCACAGGCGGCCAGCATCGCACAGGCCGCAGACACGGCCAGGGAAGTCCATCGCGTCATTGCATGTCTCCTGCGGCGCTGGTTGCGCCTTGTTGTCGGGTGTGATGAGGCTGTGCCGTCGCGGCACGACACGCTTGCACGCGTTTCAGCGACGGTCGGGACAGGCTACGCCCCCATCCGCGAGGCGACCAGCGGGATTGCACCAGTGCGCCGCGCTACCGGCCGACGTTCCAGGCTTTGAAGCGCCCCGGGTATCGCCAAGACCCGTTGCGAGTCAGGCTGCCACGGTGTTGGCGTGACCGGCGAATAGCCGGTTGCGGGCCGCTTCGGCTTCTGCCCGTGCCATGCAACTGATGGGTTCGAGCAGGCCGTGGTGCTCGAACCAGACACCGAATCCAGCGTGACCAGGTCCACCACCCTCGGGCTCGTCGATCGCGCCCGGCGACGGCCGCTGCGGGTGTGGCGGCCCGAGGTGCATCAACGCGCCTTGGCCACCGCCAGGTTCCACAGCGCCACCAACTGGATGTAATCGGCTGACGCCGCCTCTTGATCCAGCGGGAAAATCTTGATCGACTTCAGTTCGGGCAGTGATGTCAGCTTCGAGACGGGAATGTCGGCACGGGTCGGTCGGCGGAAGTTCTTGACCAGCAGCTCCTGCTGGACTTCCTTGCTTGCGAGGCCGTTGTACAGGGCCTGCGCTGCCTCGGGATTCTTCGCGTTCTTGATGATGAACATGCCTTCGGGCGCGAGGTAGCTACCCTCTGATGCATAGACCAGCTTGATTTCCTTCTGGCCGCCCGCCACGTACTCTTGCGCCGCGTACTCCAGCGTCAGCCCGACCGCGAACTCGCCCGTCGCGACGCCCTTGTAGGTGCTGCCCGACGACGACGTCACAACGGCGTTGGCGGCGATCTTCTCCAGCCCTTCGCGGCCAAACTGCTTCAGCAGGCCGTAGGTGAGCAGGTACGCAGTCGCGCTCTTGCTGGGATCGGTCATCGCAAATTTGCCCTTCCACTCCGGCTTCATCAGATCCGACCACGTCTTCGGCGCCGCGAGGCCCTTGAGCTGGCGCTCGTTGACCATCATCACCATGACGTGGACATTGGTGCCGATCCACAGGTTCTCGGGACCGCGGAACTCGGCCGGGATCGAGGCCAGATCGGGCGACTTGTACGGTTGAAGCAGCGACTTGTACGCGCCCATCGTGCCGAAGCCGCCGCTCCAGAACAGGTCGCCGCGAACGTTGCCGGCTTCTGCCTCGATGCGCTTCATCAGCGAGCCGGTGCCGCCCGTGACGGTCTGCACCTTCAGCGACGGCACCTTGGCCTTGACGATGTTGAGTGCCGTCTCGATCGTCTCCGGGTTGTTGGACGAGTAGAGAACGACGGTCTGCGCATGCACCAGCGCGCCGGTGGTGCCGAAGGC
>JBDSZM010000094.1:0-2592 GCA_039925165.1 Burkholderiaceae bacterium | reverse complement strand
AGCAAGGAGGTGCCGCCAAAGTAGAACGGCACGTTGTACTTGAGCACCAGGAACTCGGGCAGCAGGCACACCGCAGTGATGTAGATGGCACCGGCGAGCGTCAGGCGTGACAGGATCCGGTCGATGTGGCGCGCAGTCTGGTCGCCCGGACGGATGCCCGGGATGAAGGCGCCGCTCTTCTTCAGGTTGTCCGCCGTTTCCCGGCTGTTGAACACCAGCGCGGTATAGAAGAAGCAGAAGAAGACGATCGCCGCGGCATAGAGCATCACGTAGATCGGCTGACCCGGCGACAACAGGCCGGCCAGGTCCTTCAACCAGCGCAGGCCGTCGACGGTGGCGAACCAGCCCACCGCGGTGGCAGGCAGCAGGATGATCGAGGAAGCGAAGATCGGCGGAATCACGCCGGCCATGTTCAGCTTGAGCGGCAGGTGCGACGACTGGCCGCCATACACCTTGTTGCCGACCTGTCGCTTGGCGTAGTTGACGAGAATCTTGCGCTGCCCGCGCTCGACGAACACGACCACGAAGGTCACTGCCACCACCACGATGATGATGAACAGCGCCGCCGGAATGCTCATCGCGCCGGTGCGAACCAGTTCGAACAGGCCGCCGATCGCGCTCGGCAGGCCCGCCGCGATACCAGCAAAGATGAGGATCGAGATCCCGTTTCCCAGGCCCCGCTCGGTGATCTGCTCACCCAGCCACATCAGGAACATCGTGCCGGCCACCAGGCTGACGACAGTGGTCAGGCGAAAGCCGAAACCGGGTGCGAGCACCAGCCCCTGAGAGCCCTCGAGCGCGAGCGCGATCCCGAGTGCCTGAAACAGTGCCAGGCCGAGCGTGCCGTAGCGCGTGTACTGGGTGATCTTGCGCCGGCCCGCCTCGCCCTCCTTCTTCAAAGCTTCGAGCGTCGGCACGACGTAGGTCATCAACTGCATGATGATCGACGCCGAGATGTACGGCATGATGCCCAACGCGAATACGGTGAAGCGCGACAGCGCCCCGCCTGAGAACATATTGAACAGGCTCAGGATGCCGCCCGCCTGGCCCTTGAACAACTGCTGAAGCTGGTTCGGGTCGATGCCCGGGACGGGGATGTGGGCACCGATCCGGTACACCACGAGCGCGAGCAACAGAAACACCAGCCGGCGACGCAGGTCGCCGAACTTGCCACTTTTGGCCAGCTGCTTGGGTTGGGTTGCCACGGGACGGGTTCCGAGTCCGGTCAGCCGACGCTGCCGCCCGCGGCTTCGATCGCGGTCTTCGCACCCACGGTCGCGCCGATGCCCTTGAGCACCACCTTGCGCGTCAGCTCGCCCGACTTGATGACCTTCACGACCTTGATCAGTTGGCCGACGATGCCGGCTTGCTTCAGGCTCAGCAGATCGACCTCGTCAGCGCCCAGCCGCTCGAGGTCGGTCAGGTTCACTTCGGCATTGAAGCGCAAGGTCATCGACTTGAAGCCGCGCTTGGGCAGGCGGCGCTGCAGCGGCATCTGGCCGCCTTCGAAGCCGACCTTATGGTAGCCGCCCGAACGCGATTTCTGGCCCTTGTGGCCACGACCGGCGGTCTTGCCCAGTCCCGAGCCGATGCCGCGCCCGACACGGCGCTTGGCGCGACGTGCGCCGGGGGCGCTCTTGATGCTGTTCAGTTCCATGTTCGTATCCTTGAGAGTCGGGCCAGCGAAGGGCTCAGAGCACCTTCAGCAGGTACGACACCTTGTTGATCATGCCGCGTACCGCCGGCGTGTCTTCGAGGGTGGACTCGCTGTTGAGCTTGCGCAGGCCCAGGCCGCGCACCGTCGCACGGTGCGACTCGCGGGTGCCGTTGACGCTACGGACCAGCTTGATGCGGACCGTGCTTTTCTGGTTGTCTTTGTCGCTCATGGGGTTCTCCGGTCGACGTGCCGCTTCAGCCGAAGATCTCTTCGACCGTGAGGCCGCGCTTGGCAGCGATGTCCGACGGCGTGCTGGTGCGCTTCAGGCCGTCCAGCGTGGCACGAACCAGGTTGTACGGGTTCGACGAGCCGAGGCTCTTGCAGACGATGTCGGTCACGCCCATGACTTCGAACACCGCCCGCATCGGGCCGCCGGCGATGATGCCGGTACCGGCCGGGGCGGGCGCCATGAGTACGTGGGACGCGCCATGCTCGCCCACCAGCTTGTGGTGGATGGTGCCGTTCTTGAGCGAGACCTTGGACATGTTGCGGCGCGCCGCCTCCATGGCCTTCTGGACGGCGACCGGAACTTCCTTCGCCTTGCCCTTGCCCATGCCGATCTTGCCGTCGCCGTCGCCCACGACGGTGAGCGCCGCGAAGCTGAGCGTGCGGCCGCCCTTCACCACCTTGGTGACGCGGTTCACCGCAATCATCTTTTCCTTCAGGCCGTCGTCATTGCCTTCGGTCTGTGCGCGGGGTTGAAACTTTGCCATGGTCTATTTCCTTGGGGTCGACGCTCGCGCCGATCAGAACTGCAGTCCGGCCTCGCGCGCCGCTTCGGCCAGCGCCTTGACGCGGCCGTGATACGCGAAGCCCGAGCGGTCAAAGGCCACCTTGTCGATGCCGGCGGCCTTGGCCTTCTCTGCGATGCGCTT